>JAJYVM010000266.1 GCA_021792015.1 Bacillota bacterium
GCCGGACCTGAGTCACCCGCCCGCCTCCCCGCCCCGCCCCGCCCCGCCGAGCGAAGCGTTCGCCCCCGCACCCTCCGGGTCCGCGGGCGACGGGCGCACCGCCCGCCCCCGGCGAATTCCGCCCGCGGCTACTCGTTGCCGGCGGCGGCCCCGGCGGCCGGCGCCAGCGTGAGCCGGTCCTCGCGTCCGAGCTGCTCCAGGCTCTGGCCGGCCGGCTCGGGCAGGATCTGCGTGAGCAGGGCACCGGCGACGGCGACCACCGCGGTGAGCAGCAAGGTCCCCGACAGGCCGAGCGCCCTGTTGAGCAGCGGGAAGACGAACACCCCGATGAACGCGCCGACCTTGCCGATCCCGGCCGCCACGCCATGGCCCGTCGTCCGGTTCGCCACGGGGTAGACCTCCGCCGGGATGACGAACGTCGTGACGTTCGGCCCGAACTCCGTGAAGAAGTAGCTGATGCCATACACGATGAGGAACGCGAGCACGGCATTGGTCAGGCCCGGTACGAGGCCGATCGTGGCAAAGCAGGCGGCCATCACCAGGAAGCCGATCCACTGCAGCCGCTTGTGGCCGATGCGGTCGACCGTGAGCAGGGCCGTGATGTAACCGGGCGCCGCCGCCACGGCGAAGATGATCAGGCTCCACGCCGTGGCCTGGATGAGGCTCGCACCCGGGGCCACGCTCTTCAGGATCAGCGGCGTCGAGATCGAGTTGCCGTAGAAGGCGTAGTCGAGCAGGAACCAGGAGCCGGCGGTGCCGGCGATCAGGGCCCAGTTGCGCCGGTCGCCGAGGAACTGACCGAAGCTCTGGCGGATGCGCGGCTCCCTGGTCTCGGTGCGGCCGACCGCGCCGCCACTGTACTGCTCGACGCTGGCGGCCGCCGCGGCCGTGTCACCACGGACCCGGGCCAGGTAGCGCGGGGACTCGGGCAGCGTGCGCCGCAGGTAGATTACGGCCAGCGCCGGGAGCGCGCCGAGGCCCAGCATGAGCCGCCAGGCGATCGGATGCGGAACGCCTGCCGCCAGCAGCACCAGGGCAACCACGGGACCCACAACCAGGCCGAGGGCCTGGTTGGAGAAGACCATCGCCACCAGCCGGCCGCGGTCCTTGCGGTTGGCATACTCACTCATGATGACCGCGCTGACGGGGTAGTCCCCGCCGATGCCCACGCCGAGGACGAAGCGGAAGACGATCAGCCAGACGATGCTCGGCGCGAAGGCCGATGCGATGGCCCCGACCGCCATGATGGCGGCCTCCAGGCCGTAGATCGCCTTGCGCCCGTACACGTCGGCGATGCGCCCAAAGATGAAGGCACCGACGAAGGCCGCGATCAGGGACGTGCTGCCGAGAAGCCCGATCTGCACGGGCGATGGGTGCCACTGCGCCTCGATCAGGACCAGGGCGACACCGATGATGAACAGATCGTACGCGTCGGTGAAGAAGCCCATGCCGGCCGTCAGCATGGCTCGGAGATGGAACAGGCTCAGCGGCGCCTCATTCAGGGCCTCGCTCAGCGTGCGGCCGCGCGATTCCAATCCGCCACCTCCCGGGGTGATGATGCCTTCACCTTAGGAGGTACCACGCGGAGGTTGTGGGAGCGCGATGGGCACATTAAGACTCCGTTGACGCCGGGGGGCGGACCCCGCTCAGAGGTCGCCGCGCAGGTCGCGGTCGCGGTGGGCGATGCGCGCGGCGGCGGCGGCTGCCACGGCCGACACCAAGTCGTCGAGGTAGGTGTTGCAGCGGATCCCGTCGTGGCCGCCACGGTCGGTGACCCCGACGATCCCCGGCTTCAGCTTGTCGAGGTAGCCGAAGTTCGTCAGCCCGATGGTGCCGTAGACGTTGACGATCGAGAGCGCCATGACCTCGTCGATCCCGTAGAGGCGGTCGTCCTCGAAGACCATGCGCTGCAGGGGCTCCGGCAGGAGCCCGCGCTCCGCCAGCTGGTCGAGGGCGATGCCGGTCAGCAGGGCGTTGGCCACCTCGCGCTTCTCCAGCACGGCGTCGACGCTCTCCAGGCAGCTCTCCAGGGTCAGGCCCGGCACGAAGTCGCGCTGCAGATCCAACACCAGCTGGGCCACGTCCTCGCGGGAGACACCCCGGCGCTGCAGCCACTCCACCGCCAGGGCGCGGGTCTTCCGCGACACGTCGGACGGTGTCACCGAACCCCTCCCGGGCGAACCCCGCCCTCGCCATCCACGGCGCCCGCCAGCCCCTTCTCCAGCGTCGTCCAGGGCAGCGTGGCGCACTTGATGCGCACGGGGAACTTCGCGACGCCCTGCAGCGCCACCAGGTCGCCCAGCTCCGCCGACGGCGCCCCGCCCTGCATCAGCTCGCGGAAGGCGGCGATCAGGCCGCGCGCCTCCTCCACAGTCTTGCCGAGCACGGCGTCGGTCATCATCGAGGCCGACGCCATGGAGATCGAGCACCCGCGCCCATCGAACGCCACGTCCGCGAGGCGCCCGCCCTCGACCCGGAAGCTCACCCGCACCTCGTCGCCGCAGGTCGGGTTGAGCATCTCCACGTCGCCCGTGGCGCCCTCGACCCGGCCGCGGTGGTGCGGCGAGCGGTAGTGGTCCATGATGACCTCGCGATAGAGGTCCTCCAGTCCCATCGACATATGCAGGCCGGAGCGCCTTTAGTGCGGCACCGAGCCGAAAAAGCTCTGCGCCTTGCGCACGGCGGCGCCCAGCGCCTCGACCTCCTCCAGGGTGTTGTAGCAGGCAAACGACGCCCGCGCCGTGGCCACGACGCCGAGCTGGCGCATCAGCGGCTGGCAGCAGTGGTGGCCGGCACGGACCGCCACGCTCTCCTCGTCGAGCACCTGCGAGAGGTCGTGCGGGTGGATCCCCTCCACCGTGAACGACACCAGCGCCCCGCGCTCGCCTCGCGGCCCGTAGACCGTCACGCCCGGGATCTCGTCCAGCATGTTGACCGCCGCCTCGGTCAGCTCGCGCTCATGGGCGGCCACGGCCGGAAGGCCCAGCCCGTCGAGGTAGTCCAGGGCCGCGGCCAGGCCGACCGCGCCGCCGACGTTCGGCGTGCCCGCCTCGAACTTCCAGGGCACGTCGTTCCACGTCGCGTGGTCCAGGTGCACCTCGAGGATCATCTCGCCGCCGCCCAGGAACGGGTCCATCTCCTCCAGCAGGGCCCGCTTGCCGTAGAGGACCCCGATCCCCATGGGCCCGTAGACCTTGTGGCCGGAGAACGCCAGGAAGTCGCAGTCCAGGGCCTGCACGTCGACGGGCATGTGCGGCACGCTCTGAGCAGCATCCAGCATGAAGATGGCACCCGCCGCATGCGCCCGCGCCGCCAGCTCGGCGGCCGGCGTGAGGGTACCGAGCACATTGCTGGCATGGGTCACGGAGACGATCTTGGTGCGCGCGCCGATGGGCGCGCGCTCCATATCGAGCGTTCCGTCGTCGCGGAGTGGGATGAAGCGCAGCACCGCGCCGCTGCGCTTACACAGCAGCTGCCACGGGATCAGGTTGCTGTGGTGCTCCATCGGGGTCAGCACGATCTCGTCGCCCGCGCGCAGCCGGCTGCCCCAGGCATACGCCACCAGGTTCAGGGCCTCGGAGGCGTTGCGCACGAAGACGATGGTCTCCGGCGCCGGCGCGTGGATGAACCGCGCCACGCGGGCGCGGCTGGCCTCGTACGCCGCCGTCGCCCGCTCGCCCAGGGTGTGGATGGCGCGGTGGACGTTGGCGTTGGTGTGCTCGTAGTAGCCGTCCACCGCCGCCAGCACGGACCGCGGCTTCTGAGTGGTGGCCGCGTTGTCCAGGTAGATGACGGGGCGGCCGTTCACCTGCTCGGTCAGGATCGGGAAGTCGGCACGGATCTTGGCGATGTCCATCCCTGTCACTCCTGGTCCCCGCCCGCGAGCTTGCTGTCGATCAGCGCGGCGAGGTCCTGCCGCACGGCGGCGATGGGAATGCGCTCGATCAGGGGGTTCAGGAAGCCCTCCACGATCAGGCGCAGGGCCTCGACCTCGGGCAGGCCGCGGCTCTTCATGTAAAAGAGCTGCTCGTCGTCGACCTTGCCGACGGTGGCCGCGTGGCCGGCCGAGAGCTCGTACTCGTCGATGAAGAGCGCCGGGATGGAGTCGGAGCGCACCTCGCCGCCGAGGTGCAGGGTCTTGGCCGACTGCTGGCTGTTGCAGTTCTTGCTGCCGGCCTCGATGTCCGAGGTGCCGCGGTAGACGGAGCGCGCACGGTCCTTCAGCACGCCCTTGGTCAGCATGTTGGCGTCGGTGCGGGCGCCCGTGTGGGACATGGTCAGGGCCAGGTCGAAGTGCTGGTTGCCGCTGCCGAAAAAGACCAGCAGGCTGCGGGACTGCCCGCCCGTGCCGGCCAGGACGCTCTCGGTGCTGGCCCGCACCACGCGGCTGCCCATGTCGCCGAGGACCCACTCCAGGGAGCTGTCGCGCCCCAGCCGCCCGCGGCGCGCCGTGTAGTTGACGGCGTCGGTGGCGAAGCTCTGGACGTCGACGAAGCGCAGCCGGGCCGCATCGCCCACCTCGGCCTCGACCGAGGGCAGCAGCATGCAGCCGCGGCCGCCGTCGCCGCGGTGAACCAGGCTGACGGAGGCGGCCTCGCCGAGCACGACGAGCACATGGGGCGCGCAGAGCGCGCCCTCGGTCGCGACGTGGAGACCGATGGTGAGAGGCTCCTCGATCTCGACGCCGTCGGGGACGTACACGAACACGCCGCCACGCAGGCTGGCCAGGTGCAGGGCCTCGAAGCGGCCGCGCTCGGCCGGCAGCAGGCTGCCGAGGTGCTTTCGCAGCAGGTCGCCATGCTCGGCGGCGGCCGTCGCGAGGTCGCAGAGGATGCCGCCCTTCCTGGCGGCGGCGGCCGGCAGGGACGGGAGGTCGTAGGACGGCGCGGCGGCGGGCGCAAAGCGCGCCGGATCGAAGGGCCGGATCTCGGTCCGGTCCCAGTAGGGCAACTCGCTCGTCTCGAACGTGCGCCGGGCGCGCGTGCGCGCTTCCTGCAGCCAGGCCGGCTCCTGGACGCTCATGATGCTCATGACGTCACTTCGCCTCGGTCGGGGCCGTCTGGGAGACAGCCTCGCGGATCCACTCGTAGCCCTTCTCCTCGAGGGTGAGGGCCAGGTCCTTGCCGCCGGAGCGGACAATGCGGCCGTCGACCATGACGTGGACGACGTCCGGCTCGAACGAGGAGATGGTCGCGCCGACGTCGCGTGCCGCCGACCGGCTCCACACGGCGTCGACCGGCAGCCGGACCTTGCGCCCGAGGCTGAGGCCGGCGATCTCGTCGCTCGAACGTTCGAACCGCCCCACCACGTGACCGGCCTCTTCGAGGGCGGCGTGCTCCTGGTCGACGACGCGGTCCTCCCCGCTCGGCGATGTCGACCGGTACCGGTTGTGGACGAGGAGGACCCTCATCCCCGCTCCGGCCGGTGGTCGGCTCGGGGACGTCCGGGGCCGTCCCTCGGGCCCGGAGGCCGCCCCGGGTGGTCGGGCACCCGAGGCGGCACGCAACCCGGGTCGTGGCATGTCACGCGAGAAGGAGCCCCCAAGCGCGCGTCCTGATACTTCGGCCAGTTCGCCGGCGCCCGGTAGCGTCGGGACCCGTGACCCGCTCCTCCCTGCAGGTGCCACCCAACTGCGACCTCACCCTGGGCATGGTGTGCGTCGACAAGGA
>JAJYVM010000267.1 GCA_021792015.1 Bacillota bacterium
GATCCTGGCCCTGGCGCCCGCCGTGAAGGAGGGCCTCATCGACCCTGCCCGCATCGCCGTCGACGGCAAGACCGGGATCTCCGGTGCGGGCAAGAAGCCCGGCCCCGCCCTGCACTTCCCCGACCGCGACGGCGACGTGCGCGCCTACCGCGCCGCCCGCCACCAGCACGTGGTCGAGGCGCAGATGGCCCTTTCGGACCTGGCGGGCGCGGCCGTGGGCCTGACCTTCGTCCCGCATTATGTCCCCGTGACGCGGGGCATCCTGGTCACCGCATACGGCGACCTGCGCCGCGACGTGACCGAGGCCGACGTGCACGCCATCTACCACGCCTTTTACGAGGGCGAGCCGTTTGTGCGCGTGTTCCCGCCCGGCGTCATGTGCGGCCTGAAGACGACCGTCGGCAGCAACCTCTGCGACATCAGCTTCGCGCTCGACCGCGACAACGGCCGCCTGGTGCTGATGGGCGCGGTCGACAACCTGCTCAAGGGCCAGGCGGGCAGCGCCCTGCAGAACGTGAACGCGATGTTCGGCTTCCCCGAGACCCTGGGCCTGGAGCGCACCCCGATGTATCCGTGAGCGCGTCACGCGCGGCCTTCGCCGTCCCTGGCTCCGGCGACGCATGCGCGGCCCCGTTCGAATGCGCTACCAGCCAGCCTGACGGACGGCGGCGACGAGCCGGTTCTGCTCCCTTTGCAGCCGTGTCTGCAGGAAGCGGTAGTCGCTGCCCGCGGGATCCAGGGTGGGCAGCCGCGCCGCGCCCTGCAGGGCTGGCACGGGCTTGGCGGGTACGGCGGCGTCGTGGTCGAACGGCCCGGCCGCCGTGTAGTTGATGGGCGTGAGCGCGCGGAGCGCGCGCAGCACGGCTCGATTGCGAGCCGCCGGAGCGGTGGGCAACGCGCGGTTGCGCAGAGCCGCCAAAGCGCCCAGCAGGTCCGAGAAGTCGGCGTGGCCCTTGGCGGCATCCTGCAGCCGCCGCACCTCCGCCGCCAGCTCATCGATCGCCGCCGTCAGGTCGTACGGCAGCACCTCGTCCGTGGCGAGGCGGTAGCACGTCTCGGCCAGGATCCTGCAGTCCGTCGCCAGGACCTCTCTGTCGGCCTTGTCCATGGTGTCCTCCTCGGTATGCCACCACCAGCCCAGGCCGCAGCCGCCCACCGCGGCGCGCTGGCCGACGGGCCGGCTGGACAGCAGCATGTGCGCGGAGGATACGCCGGGGCCCCAGAACGACTGGTCTCCGGCCCGCAGGGGCCGCTCCCACGCCGGATCCTGGCCCGCGATCTCCCTGACGATGCCCTTGAGGAAGGCCGCGTTCTCCGCCGTCGCCGTGATGAGGTCATACACCGTGGCGCCAGCGGCGCCGGGCGAGTCGATGTTGATGTACCCGACGCAGTGGTCGTGGATGTCCTGCCAGGCGTGGTCGGCATACCAGGTCGAGCCGGCGTAGCGGCCGTTGCTGTGGCACGGCCACCAGGCGACGCGCACCCCGCGCCGCAGCTGGGGCTGCAGGTGCTTCATGAGCCGCGCGATCTCCAGGCAGGCGACGTTGCCCGTGCCGTTGTCGGTGACGCCGAGGTGCCATGAATCGATGTGCCCCGCCACCAGGACGAACTCGTCCGACGCCCCTCGAATGTCGGCCACGGGCAGCCGAACCGGAAACCAGCCGGTCTGGGTCCTCGTGCGGAGGGTGGCCGTGCCGCCCTCCGCACGGAGGCGCTCGCCGTCAGCCTGGGTGATCTGCACGACGGGAATCCTCGGGATCAGGTCGATGGTCTCGGGCGTCGGCGTGCCCCAGACCGGGCTGACGGTGCCCTCGTGCACGTACGGCTCATCGCTGGGCCACATGTGGACGAAGCCGACGGCGCCGCCGCGGTAGGCGGCGATCATGTTCGAGCGGCTGCCGCTCTCGGTGAGCACGACCTTGCCGCGCAGGTCCGTGGCGGCGATGCGGCCCGCGGTCTCGGTGTCCTTGAACATATCGCTGCCGCCGGGGACATGCACGAGCTCCCCCGTGACCCCATCCGTGCTGGCCGAGAAGGCGCGAGTCTTGGCCCGGTACTTGCGGCCCGCGACCTCCAGCTCGCCGGAGAGGGGGTTGCTCAGGTAGGCGTCGAAGCTGTGCACCTGGACCGGGATGCCGTAGCCGCGCAGCACCTCCACGACGTAGTCCACCGCTCTGGCCTCGCCGGGGCCGCCCGAGAGCCGGTCCCAGCTGCAGATCCGCTCCAGGTGCCGCCACATCTCGTTCACGTCGGGATCGATGGCCATCTGCCGCCGCCTCCTCGCACGCACGCGTTCGCCACGGCCAGCAGCGTGGCCTCGTCCCAGGCGCGCGCCGCCAGCTGGAGTCCGATGGGCAGGCCCTCGGCGCTGAAGCCGCAGGGCACGGAGATCGCGGGCAACCCCGCCAGGTTGAAGGCGCCGGTCGCGGTGGCCAGCGGGCGGGGCCCGGCGGCCTGGCCCAGCGGCCCGGCGGGACTTGCCGCCGTCGGCATGGCCAGCACGTCCGCCTGGCGGAGGGCGGCCGCCAGCTCGTCGCAGAGCCGGCGCCGAAAGCGCTGCGCCCGCACCAGGTCGACGGCCGGCAGCAGCAGACCCACCTCGAAGCGGGCGCGGCAGCCCTCCGAGAAGTCGCCCGGCCGCTCGCGCAGGCGCCGCTCGTGGAAGGCCGCCGCCTCCGCGGCCACGATCGCCTTAGCCATGGATGGCGAAGGCCGTGCCGGAGGCATTCGGCGCCCCCGACGTCGGGCCAGCAGGGGATGTCCATGTCCACGAGCTGGAGGCCGGGGGTGCGCACGGCGGCGTCGCACGCCGCCCGGGTCTCCTGGCCGCAGTCCTCCCACGCCTCGGTACGAGCCGGCCAACCGCACCCGCGTTGCGAGCCCGCCTCGGCTCGCCCAATCCGGGCCGCCATTTCGACAAATGGCGGCGATGACCTGCGGCGGTGGCCGGCCTGGCCAACACCGTGCGCGCGGTACCCTGGCGTACACCTTGGTGCCGTGGGGCCCGTCGTGCCGGGCGGTCGCTGGGTCGCGGCTCAGCCAACCCGCCAGCACGGCCAAGGGGCGCGAAAGCGCCCCCGAATTCGGCGCGTGCTAGAGCGTTGGCCGTGAGTCACCTGAGAGGCGTGCGACCCGCGGTGGCCGCGCTGCTCGTCGTGGGCCTGCTCGCGGCCTGCGGCGCGGCGACCCGGACGGCACCGGCCGGAACCGGTGACCGTCCGCGCCGGCAGCGCCCCGCAGGGCCAGATCCTGGTGGACAGCCAGGGGACGACCCTCTACACGTACACGGCCGACAGCCCCGGGAAGCCGGACTGCGACAAGGCCTGCCTGGCGCTCTGGCCGCCGCTGCTGGCCAAGGGCACGCCGACCAAGGGGTCCGGAATTCCGGGCCCCCTGGGCGTCGTCATCAACCCGGCGGACCAAGAGCAGGTCACGTATAAGGACATGCCCCTCTATACCTTCGTCAACGACAAGAAGCCCGGCGACCTCACCGGCCAGGGCGTCAAGGACCGCCCCGGCGTCTGGATCGTCGCCACGCCCTGACTGCGGCGGTACACTTTTCTTCAGGGGGACCGCGACCGTGGCCACCGTGACCAAGAAGCCGTGGACCGCCGACGAGCTCTGCCGGCTCCCCAAAGGCTGGCGTTACGAGATCGACGACGGGGAGTTGGTCATCATGAGCCCGGCGGGGTCGCGGCACGCGCAGATCGTGGCCAACGTCACCTCCGTGTTGGTCGACTTCGTCCGGCCGCGCAAGCTTGGCAGCGTGCTCTCGGGTGAGCCGGGCGTCTACCTGCGGCGCGAGCCGCGCCAGACACTGCGCGGGGTGGACGTTGCCTTCTTTGCCGTCGAGGGTGCCCAGCGCATCCGGGGTCAGCGCGGCTTCGCCGAGGTCGCGCCAGACCTCGCCGTGGAGGTCGACGACCCGTCCGAGCCGGACCTGCGCGGCAAGGTCGCCGAGTACCTGGCCGCCGGCGTCCGCGCCGTCTGGATCGTCGATCCGGAGTCCGAATCCCTGACCCGCCACGCCCCCGGCGAGGCCCCGCACACGTGGTCCAGCCCCGACGGCGTCGTGGAGGAGCCCGTCATGCCCGGCTTCAGTTGCCGTCTGCGCGACCTGTTCGAGTAGGAGGCGCACCGCCCCCATGCTGGCAGCCCTGCAGGTCGGCCACGGCACCATCGAGGAGGCCTTCCGCGTCCAGGAGGTCCCGACGCCCGCGCCCGGCCCCGGTGAGGTCCTGGTGCGGGTGCGCTTCACGACACTGAACCGCAAGGACGTCTTCGCCCTGCGCGGGCTGACCGGCCCCGGCATCCGCCCGCGCCCACCCCTGCCGCACGTCAACGGCGGCGAGTTCATGGGCGAGATCGCGGCCCTCGGCTCCGGCGTCCGCGGCTGGTCGCCCGGCGACCGCGTCACCGGCTTCGGGGCCCTCTACTGCGGCGAGTGCGAGTACTGCCAGATGGGCGAGCAGACGGCGTGCCTGCACTACGGCCTACTCGGCGAGCAGGTCTGGGGCGCGCATGCCGAGTACGTGGTGGTCGAGGGGAAGACCCTGGAGCGCGTGCCCGACGGGGTCGACGGCGCCTTGGTCGCCTGTGCCGGCAGCGGCTACAACACGGCCTGGCGCATGCTGGTCACGGCCGCGCGCGTGCAGCCGGGGGAGACCGTCCTCATCCTCGGCGCCTCCGGCGGCGTGGGCACCGCCGGCATCCAGATCGGCAAGCTGGCGGGCTGCCGCGTCATCGCGGTCGTCGGCGGCGCCTGGAAGGTCGCCCGGGCCCTGGAGATCGGCGCGGATCACGCCGTCGACCACACCCGCGAGGACTTCCTGGAGGCGGCGCGCCGCATCACGGGCGGCCGCGGCGTGGACGTCGTGCTGGACCCGATCGGCGCCGACACGTGGCGGAGGAGCATCAACGCCCTGCGCATGTTCGGGCGTATGGCGATCTGCGGGGCGACCTCCGGCGACGCCCCGGACATCTCGATCCGCGAGGTGTACCAGAGCCACCGCCAGATCCTGGGCGCGCCCAAGGGCAACCGCACGGACTTCACCAACGTGCTGCGCTGCATCTGTGACGGGCGCCTCGCGCCCGTCATCCACGCGCGTCTTCCCCTCATGGAGATGCAGCGGGGCCTGCACATGCTCCAGGACCGCGACTTCTTCGGGAAGGTGGTGCTGACCGTTTGAGCGGGCCGCTGGCGGGCCGGGTCGCGGTCGTGGCGGGGGCCACCCGCGGCGCGGGGCGTGCCATCGCCGCCAGCCTCGGCGAGGCCGGGGCCACCGTGTACTGCACCGGTCGGAGCACGCGGGGCCACCCCGCCACCCGGGGCCGGCCCGAGACCATCGACGAGACGGCGGAGCTGGCGACCGTGCGGGGCGGCAAGGGCCTCGCCGTCCGCGTGGACCACACCGTCGAGGCCGAGGTGGAGGCGCTCTTCGCACGGGTCGCGGACGAGCAGGCCGGCCGCCTCGATGTGCTGGTGAACGACGTCTGGGGCGGCGATGAGCTGGCGCAGTGGGTCCGGATGACGCGAGCGGAGGCCGCGCCGCGGCCAGAGCGAAGCTGGGTCGAAGCCGCGCCCGGATGGAGCAAGCGGCGAGACCGCCGTTCTGGAAGATGGCCGTGGCGCCGGGCCTGCTGATGCAGCAGCGCGCCGTGCACGCGC
>JAJYVM010000268.1 GCA_021792015.1 Bacillota bacterium
ACCTACGGCATCGGGGCCGCGGCGAAGGCCTACTTCGGCGTCGCGGCCGGCCGGCTGAGCCTCGGCCAGGGGGCGCTGCTGGCCGCCATGTCCGCCACGCCCGTGGCCGACGACCCCTACAGCCACCCGCACGCCGCCCTGCGGGGCCGGAACGCCGTGCTCGACCTCATGCGCCAGCAGGGCTACATCACGGCCGCCCAGGCCGCGGCCGCCCAGGCGCAGACCCTGACGCAGATGCACCTGCAGGCGGCCAAGCCGAACGTGGCCTACCTCTACCCCTCCTACGTGGACGCCGTGCTGGCCGACCTGCAGCGGCACTTCTCCCAGCAGCAGATCTACACCGGAGGCCTGCGCATCTACACGGCCCTCAGTACGGCCGTCCAGCAGGCCGTCGAGGGCGCCATGGGCACCGTGCTCGACCGGGCGTTCCCGCTCAGCCAGAGCCCGCGCCTGGAGGCCGCGGCCGTGGTGATGAACCAGAACAACGGAGACGTGGAGGCGATCGTCGGTGGCCGGGCGCAGGCGGGGGGCACGGTCATCGACCGCGCCACGTCGCTCGAGTCGCCGCCGGGCAGCGCCATCATGCCGCTGGCCGTCTACGCGCCCGCCCTGCAGTCGGGCATGACGGCCGCCACCGTCGTCGATGACGCGCCGATGGCCTGGTCCGTGGGCGGCAGCACCTGGATCCCCACCAACGCCGACGACACGTGGCGGGGCCTCACCACCCTGCGCGAAGCCCTGCGGCGGTCCGTGAACGAGGTCGCCGTCCGCGTCCTCGCGAAGGTCGGCGTCGCCCGCGGCTACCAGGTCGCCCGCGGCCTGGGCCTGACCGACCTCCACCCCAAGGACGAGACACTTCCGTTGGCACTGGGGAACACGACCGACTGCTGCACACCTCTGGAGATGGCGCGCGCCTATGCGGCGATCGCGAACGGCGGCTACCGGGTGCGCCCGCTGGTGGTCCTGCGGGTCACGGACGCCGCCGGCGACCTCCTCTACCAGGCCACGCCGTCGCGGAAGCCGGTGCTCTCCCCTCAGGTCGCCTACGTGTTGACCAGCATGCTGGAGAGCGTCGTGGAGCCGCAGCCGAGCGGCGGGTGGATCGAGAACGTCGGCACGGCCCCGGCGGCCGCCGTGCCCGGCTGGCCGACGGCGGGCCAGCCCGGGGTCACCTCCGGCGACACCGCCGGTTGGTTTGTCGGCTACACCCCGGCCCTGACGGCCGCGATCTGGGGCGGCTACGACTCGCCCCGGGTCATGGGCGCCAACTGGGGCGCCGACTACGGAGCGCCCATCTTCAAGGCGATCATGGCGGCCGCGCTCGGCGGCCAGACGCCGACCGACTTCCCGCGGCCGGACGGGATCGTCACGGCCCCGATCGATGCCAAGTCCGGCGAGCTGCCCGGCCCGCTGACGCCTTCGGCCTGGGTGCGCAACGAGGTCTTCGTTCAGGGCACCCAGCCCACCACCACCAGCCACATCTGGGTGCAGCGCCAGGTCGACTCGGCGAACCCCTCCCTGTTATGGAACGCGGCGTGCGGCGCGCCGCCCACCACCCGTGTCTTCCTGAACCGGCCCCCGGTCACCGCCGCCAGCGTGGCCAGCATGGCCGTCCAGCTTGGGCTGCCTGCCGCGCGCCTCGTCCCGACCGACATGGCCCTGGCCCCGCCCCAGAAGGCCTGCGGCGGCCTAGCCGCAACGGGTACGGCCACCGCCACGGGCACGGCCACGGGCACGGCCACCCCCACGCCAAGCGCGACCGCCACGGCAACCGCGACGGGTACGGCCACCGCGACCGGCACCGCCACGGCCACGCCCACGGCGACGGCAACCGCGACCACCACGGCGACAGCGACGCCCACGGCCACCGCGACCGGCACCGCCACGGCGGGCCCGGCGCCCGGCACCTGCCAGCGCACCGGCCATCAGGAGATCTGCGCGATCACGCTCGCCCAGGGCCAGCCCATCCAGCCGTCCGTGATCCAGGGCGACGTCGGCGAGCCGCTCGAACTGCAGATCACGGCCAGCAGCGGCAGCCACCGGTTGGTCATCACGGCCCTGAACGTGGATGTGACCCTGCAGCCCGGCCAGAGCATCACGCTGCTGCGCACCCTGACCCAGGCCGGCACCTTCCCGATCTTCGACGCCCTGTCGCCCGGCGGCGAGGGCGCCGTGCTGGTCGTGCAGCAGCCGGCCACGGGTGGGTAGGACCGCGGGGGTCTATACTTGGGGCGGACAGGGAGTGCGTTCGGTGCCGGCCGCAGCCATCGACCTCGATCTCATGGCTCGCTTCGCGTCGAGGCTCGCGGAGCGCTTGGGTCCACACCTGCTGCGGGTCGCCCTGTTCGGCTCGCGTGCGCGCGGGTCGGCCTGGGCGGGCTCCGATTACGATGTCTTCCTGCTGGTCGACGCCAACACGCCCGCAGTGCGCGATGAAATCTACACCGTCGCCTACGAGTTCGCGCCAGTCGACCTCAACCTGCACATCTACACGCCGGAGCAGTTGGCGCAGGCGCGCCGTCTCGGAACCCCCGTGCCCCGCGACCTGGAACGGGAGGGCATCACCCTTTGGCCGCCGACGCACGCATAGCCGCACATCTCACCAAGGCTCAGGAGCGTCTGGACGCGGCCACGGACCTCCTTGCGGGCGGCCACTTTGAAGACAGCGCCTCTCGCGCCTACTACGCCGCGTTCCACGCCGCCACAGCGGCGCTGCTTGCCCGCGGCATCGAGGCCAAGACGCACGGCGGCCTCCGCGCCCTCTTCGCCCTCCATCTGGTGAGGCCTCGGCTGCTTCCAACCGAGGTCGGCCGGACATTGGAGTCGCTCTATGACGCCCGGCGCCGCAGCGACTACGAGGTCACCACGTTCTTCGACCGGGAGGACGCCGAAGCGGCGCTGGCGGGGGCCCGGCGCTTCGTGGAGGCCTGCCGCGCACTCACCGCGTCGGGCGCGCAGGACGGCTGAGGACCCGCGGACTCCGGCTAGCCCCCGGCTAGCCCCGCAGCGTGATCACGGTCACCCCGTCGCCGCCCTCCCCCGTCTCGCCCAGGCGGTACGAGGCGATGAGGCGGTGGCCGTGGAGATACTCGCCCACGGCCTGGCGCAGGGCGCCGGTGCCCTTCCCGTGGATGATGCGGGCCTCGGCGCGGCCGGCCAGGGCCATGTCGTCGAGGTAACGGTCCAGGCGCTCCAGGGCCTCGTCCGCACGCAGGCCGCGCAGGTCCAGCTCCGCCGGCAGATCCGCCGCGGCGGCCAGGGCGGCGCTGCTCGACCCGGTCCGCGCCGGCGGAACGGGCGCCGCAGTCTGCGGCTCGGCCACCGCGTCGAGGTCGCCAACGGCCGCGTTGACGCGCAGGATGCCCACCTGCACGGGGACGGTTCCGTCGGGGCCGGGCCGCGCGAGCAGGCGCCCGGTCTGGCGGAGGCTGCGCACGCGGACGGCCATGCCCGGCCGCCAGCCCCCGGGCGGGGGCGGCAGCGGCGCCTGCGGCGGCGGCTCGGCCGTCAGCTCGTCCAGCTGCTGGCGGATGGCCGTCCGGGCACTCTCCACGTCCGCCACGCCGGCTGCGGAACCGGACTGCGCGCGCCGCAGCGCGCGCAAGGCATCGTCCGCCTCCCGCCGCGCCTGGCGCAGGATCTCCGCGGCCTGGGCGCGGGCCTCCGCCAGCAGATCCGCGCGCCGGTCCTCGGCCTTCCGCGACCGCTCGTCCAGCTCGCGCCGCAGCCGGTCCGCCTCCGCGCGGGCCGACTCCGCGGCCGCACGGGCATCGCGCAGCCGCCGCCCGTCCTCAGCCATGCCGGCGATCAGCGTCTCCACGTGCCGCTCTCCGGGGCTGAGCAGGGCGCGGGCCCGCTCGATGACGTCCTCGGGCAGGCCCAGGCGCGCCGCGATCTGCAGGGCGTGGCTGCCGCCCGGCAGGCCGATGATCAGGCGGTAGGTCGGGGCCAGGGTCTCGGCGTCGAAGTCGACGCTCGCGTTCTGCACGCGCGGCTCGCGGTAGGCGAATGCCTTCAGCTCGCTGGCGTGGGTGGTGGCGATGCAGCGCGCGCCGCGGCCGAGGAGCGATTCCAGGATGGCGGTGGCCAGCGCCGCGCCCTCGGCCGGGTCCGTGCCGGCGCCCATCTCGTCCAGCAGCACCAGGGCGCCGGGCTGCAGGGTCCCCAGGATGGCCACGACGCGGCCCATATGCGAGGAGAAGGTGGAGAGGTTCTGCGCCACGCCCTGGTCGTCGCCGACGTCGCAGAACACCTGGCGGAAGACGCCCATGCGGGTGCCGTCGCCGGCGGGGAGCTGCAGGCCGCTCTGGGCCATGCAGGCGAAGAGGCCGACGGTCTTGAGCGCGACCGTCTTGCCCCCCGTGTTGGGGCCTGTGACCACCAGCACGTCGAAGTCGGTGCCCACGCGCACGTCGACCGGAACGGGCGCGGCCAGCAGCGGGTGGCGCGCCCGCACGAGGTCGCAGAGGGGCTCCGCGGCCAGCTCGAAGGAACGGGCGTCCATCTGGCGCGCCAGCTCGGCGCGGGCGAAGACCAGGTCCAGGTGGGCGAGGATGTCCAGGCTCGCCAGGAGGGGGTCGCTGATGCGGCCGAGGGCCTCCGACAGGGCGGCGAGGATGCGCTCGACCTCCGCCTCCTCCTCGGCCTGGGCGCGGCGGAGGTCGTTGTTCAGCTCCAGCACGGGCAGCGGCTCGACGAACACGGTAGCGCCGCTGGAGGAGGCGTCGTGGACCACGCCGGGGACCTGGGCGCGCGCGTCGGCGCGCACGGGCACGACGAAGCGGTCGTGGCGCATGGTGACGATGGGGTCCTGGAGGTAGGGGGCCAGGGCCGGCGAGCGCACCATGGCCTCCAGCCGCTCGCGGACGCGGGCGTGGAGCACGCGCTGCCGCCGGCGCAGGGCCGCCAGGGCCGGGGTGGCGTCGTCGCGGATGGCGCCTTCGGGGTCGAGGGCACGGGCCACGGCCTCCTCGAAGACCCGGAACTCGCCGAGGCGCAGGGCGTAGTCGGCCAGGCGCTCGGCGGCAGGCGGCTCTGGGGTGCCGGAGGCCGCGGCGCGCGGGTTGGCACGGTCCAAGGAGGCGGCGCCGGCCGGCGGGCGGGCGGCGGCCACCTCGGCCGCGCCGGCAGATCCGGCAGCGGCACGGGCCGGAGTCCGGGCGCTGAGTCGGGCGGCCCCTGCAGGGCCCGGTTGGCGCGCGAAGTGGGCGCGCAGGCGGCGGCAGGCGGCGGCCGTGTCGGCGGTCAGCAGGATCTCGGCCGCCTCGCAGCGCCCGCCGCGGGATGCGCGCACGCAGATGGCCGCTACGTCGTGAATGCCGTGCAGGCCCGGGGCGGCGCCACCGTCCAGCAGCGCGCGTGCCTCCGCCGTCTCCGCCTGGTCGATGGCGACCTGGCGCGGAGAGGTCGACGGCGTGACGGCCTCCGCCAGGCGGTGCCCCAACTCGGAGGCGCAACAGCTGGCCAGCCGCTCCCGGACCGCCGGGAAGTCCAGCAGATCCAGGGTGCGCTCGTCGATCGCCGTATGGACCAGGTGGCGCGGCGCGACGGCTGGCCCTTCGCTCATGGCCTCCATTGTATCTTGAGTGGTCGGATCGAGGCGCGGCCCCGGGCTGGACCGTGCGGCTCCGGATGACGCAACGACGCGGCGGTCGGTC
>JAJYVM010000269.1 GCA_021792015.1 Bacillota bacterium
GACGCCCGCCCGACAGAGGCCGCCGGCGAGCTCGACGGGCCTGGCGCCGTGGGCGTGCAGGGTGTACCCGCGCGCGAAGCCGCGGGCGGGGTCCGTCTCGTAGAAGTCCTGCGTGGTGGCCAGCACCGGGGTGCCCTTGTAGAGGCGGACCTCCTCGTCCATCGCGGCATACACGTCGTGGGCCGCGTGCACCATGACGCACCGGCCGACCATGCCGCTGCCGTTGGCCAGGCCATCCTCGTAGCCCGGGCCCGTGCACTGCAGCAGCAGGCGCGGCGTCTCCACCACGAAGCTGGCGAGGATGACGATGCGGGCGCGCTGGCGGTGCTCCCGGCCATCGTGTCGGAAGACCACGCCGGTGACGGCGCCGCCGCGGCCGACCTCGACCTGGGTCACCATGCAGTCGCTCAGCACCTCGGCGCCGGCGGCGATCGCCTGCGGGATGTGCTGGATCAGGGTGCTGAACTTCGAGTTCGGCGTGCAGCCCTGGTTGCAGAAGCCCCGGTTGATGCAGGGCGGCCGCCCGGCGTGGGGTGCGGACAGGATCGCGAGCGGCGGCTGGCAGCTCGTGATGCCGAGGGCGGCGCACCCCCGCTCGAAGACCTGGGCGTTGGGGCTGACGGCCGCGCGCGCGGGCTGGGGGTACGGGCCGTGGTACTCGCCCCATGGGAAGCGCAGGGGCCCCGCCACGGCGATCTCGTGCTCGATCTGGCGGTAGTGGAAGTCAAGGTCGGGGTAGGCGAGGGGCCAGTCGAGCCCGACGCCGTCCAGGCTGCGGGTGCGGAAGTCGCTGGCGTGAAAGCGCAGGAACACGCCGGTGAAGTGGGTCGTGCCGCCGCCGACGCCGCGCCCGCAGGTGTTGTGGCCGAGCTGCAGGGGGTCGGCGCCCCCGACCAGGCGGGTCTCCTGCCAACCCAGGCGGCGCATGGTCAGCTCGTCGCTGGCGAAGTCGCTGGCCGGTTCCCAGAACGGACCCGCCTCCACCACGACCACCCGCAGGCCGGCCGTCGCCAGGCGCTGCGCCAGCACGCCGCCCGCGGCGCCCGCGCCCACGATGCAGACGTCCACCTCGTCCTCGCCGAACTTGCGCCGGTCGAGGTGGCCGAAGCGGTGGCCGGCGTAGTGGTCACAGCCGTGGCGGGCCGCCTCGTCCTCCGCCTCGGGGTGGGTGCCGGCGGCCGCGTCACCGGAGGGGCCGGCCTGCGCGCGGTGGTCGATGACGCCGCCCTGCGCGCCGTCTCGGGTGCCGCCGTGTGGATCCTCGGATGCGGCCACCGTGTCAGCCCCTCTCTGTGCCGGCGCTATCCTGCCGGGGTGAGCCGCCGGCGCCATCCAGATCGGCCAGGTCGCCGGTCAGGGCCTCGCGCGCGGCATGGCCGTCGCCCACGCCGGTGCCGTCGCCGGCTGGTCTCCGGCTGTCGCGCGGGTCGCCGTCCTGACGGGTGCGGTCCCCCGGGCGCTGCGCTCCACGCTGGCCGTGGCGCCGCCCGAGCAGCGGCTCGTTGCCGCGGCCTTCGGCCCGGCTGTCGCCGCCGGTGGCGCGTTGCCCGTCGCGCCTGCCGTAGACCTGGTCACCGACCCGCACGCGCCCGTCGACGCGCCTGTTGCGCTGGCCGTCGCCCGGCGGCGCCGGTTGGTCCCTGCCCCCTTCCCGCCGCCGCCCGCCTGGCTGCGCACGCGGCTCCCAGGGGTCCAGCACGCCGCGGCCCATGCGGTAGTACCCGCGCGGGTAGGCCGGCCCGGCGTAGCCGATTTCCGACCACACGGCCGGGTGCGAAGCGAGCGCTTCGGCGGCAAGGCTCAGCAGCTTCTGGAAGAGCACCTTCTGAGGCAGACCGGCGAAGGCGCCGGCCGGCTCGGCCTGCCCCTGCGCCAGGGCCCCGAGCAGCCGGTCCTGGCGGCCGGCCGTCAGGCCCGCAAACCCCGCGGCGTCGCCGCGTGTGGCCCGGTCGAGCGCGGCAAGGCCGCGCCGCAAAAGCTCGGCCTCGGGCGGTGCTGCGGCCTGGCGCTGGCCCTCGCCCGTGCCGCTCGACAGCCGCGCGTCGACGTGCGCCACCACGAACGCCAGGACCTCCGGCCGCTCCTCGGCCAGCAGGCGCCGGGCCGCTGCCGTCAGCGTGCGGACCTCGGCCTCGTCGAGGGCGCGCGGGGGCGGTGGACGGAGGCGCGCCGCCACGATGGCCCGCGTCACGGGGTCCCACGCCAGCTGCTCGGCCATCACGTCGAACCCGGGGTAGGTGGGCGGCATCGCCGCGCCCCGGCGGCCAGACTCAGACGCCATGCAGCGCAACCAGGCTGAGGGCGCTGAGCGCCACGACCATCAGCGGCAGCATGGGCGGCGGGCCGACCATGAAGTTGTTCAGGTTGTAACCGCCCAGGCGCTGGCCCGTGCCCACGAAGTGGTAGTACGTGCCGACCAGGCCGATGGCGACCCCGACGATCGCGAAGAGGGTGAGGACCGCGCGCGCGAGCTCGACATCCCGCCACACGACGAACAGGGCCGAAACGCCGAGCAGCGGGGTCGCGATCACCGGCAGCCACTGGCTCGGGTGGTAGAAATTCTGCCGCATGTGAAAGAGGGTCACCTGAACGAAGACCGCGAGGAAGGCCACGCCGAGGAACAAATACAGCCAGCGCGCCAGAGGCCAGCCGACCCACATGCCGGGATCGCCTCCCTGCCGCAGGGAGTATGCCCGCCGGCAGGGCCCGCCGATGCCAGCTCAGCCTTTCCGCGGGAGGGCACCGCGGTGGGTCAGCCCGCGGTGGTCGGGGCACCCGCCACGGCGTTGTCGACGACCCCGTCGCGGCGGACGGAGGGCGCCACCAGCAGGGCCGTGGCCAAGAACAGCACGCCCGTGAACACGAAGTTGCTGCGGATGCCGAAGGCACCGCCCCAAAAGCCCCCGATCAGGGGGCCGAGCATGCCGCCGACCTGGTTGATGCTGTTGTAGGTGCCGAAGGCGCGGCCCTGGAACTCGCGCGCGCTGTGGCGCGCGACGATGAGGTTCAGCGACGGGGTGACCGCCGCGAAGCCCGCTCCGATCAGGAACAGGCGGGTCAGGCCGAAGTCGACGGGGTTGGTCATGAATACCTGCAATATGTTGCCGATTCCGGCCAAGAGAACGCCAATGCGCAGGATCCGCCCCGCGCCGCGGACCTCCGCCTCCCGGCCCCAGCGCGGCGAGGCGAACACGGCCGCGACCCCGACCAGGCTGAACAGGAGGCCGCTCCATAACGGCACGGCGCCGAGTCCCGGGAAGCTGGCCACGTAGAGCGTGATCAGGGGCTCGATCGCCGTGTTGGCCGTCCAGATCACGATCGTGGCCAGGAAGACCTCGCGCAGGGCGGGGTGGGCGAGGGCGATGCGGATGTCGCGCAGCGGGTGCAGCCGCTGGCGGCGGTTGCTCTCCGCGACGGGGGGCTCGTGCACGCCCCAGATCGCGAGGGCGGTGGCCACCACCATCGAGGCGGCGCCGGCCCAGAGCGTCGGGCGCATGCCGATCACCTGGACGAGGAAGCCACCGAGGAGCGGACCCATGATGGACCCGGCCGCCGGACCGGACTGCAGAAAGCCCATGGCCCGGCCGAGGCGCTCGCGCGGGGTGATGCGGACCAGGAGCGCGGAGGAGGCCGGGATGTAGCCGGAGAGCGCCCCGTTCATCAGGCGCAGCAGCACGATCTGCAGGGGGTTCTGGGCCACGGCCATACCCGCGAAGACCAGCATGATGGCGAGGCCGGAGCGGACCATCATCGGCTTTTGGCCGATGCGGTCGGCGACGGAGCCCCAAAGGGGCGAGACGATCGCCTGGGCCAGGTAGCTGACGGAGAAGGCGACGCCGGTCCACTCGGCGATGCCGGTCTTGAGGCCCATCTGTTGAAAGTAGAGGGGGAGGAAAGGGAAGACGAGCGAGAAGCTGGCGGAGGTCAGAAACGCACCGATCCACATGATCAGGATGGTGCGCTGGACCTGGCGCGGCATGCCGGACGTGCCTCCTCTGAACGCCGACTATCCTATCACCGGCGGCGGCCTCCGGCGATGACAATTCCTCGATTCCACTGAACTCCATCGGGTTTGGGGTGGCGGTTGGGCCTGCCCTGCCGCCGCGGGCCGGGCTCAGACGTGGGGGCGGAACACGAACAGCCGCATGGCGCCAAAGCTCATGCTGGATGCGGCGAACATGGCCACGCCCTTGCTCAGGTTGACGCTGAGCCAGGCGGGGCCGAGGTCGATCCGGCTGGCCGCGGCCGCGGCCAGCAGCAGCACGGCGTCGTTCAGCCCGATGTTGAGCAGCGACTGGATCAGGAAGAGCACACGCTGGCGCAGGCTCCTGTCGGCCTCCTGGCGGAAGGTCCAGCGCGTGTTCCAGTAGTACGAGTTGGCGATCGCCAGGGCCACGGCCAGCGAGTTCTCCGCGGCCAGGCCGATGGCGCTGCGCGTCGGCAGCAGCAGCAGCAGCACGTTGAGCACGCCGATGTCGACGACGGCGTTGCCGAGGCCCACCACCGCGAATTGCGCGTACTTGCGCAGGATGCCGGGGTGCGGCGCGGGTGCGGGGTCGGGGCGGCTGTCCCCCGCGATCGGCGGGTGCAGGTCGCCTGATCGCCCGTGGGCCATCGATCAGCCGCCCCCGCTGGGCTCGGGCTGGACCCGGCCGGCCGGCGCGCGGCGGATCGCCTCTTCGTAGCAGGCCAGCAGGGTGCGGGTCGGCCCTTCCCAGCCGGCGGCCGGGCGTTGGCTGCGTGCGGCCGCCGCCAGCCGCTCGCGCAGGCCCGGCTCGGTCCGGAAGCGGTGCAGGGTGTCGGCCAGGGACGCGGGGTCGCGCGGCTCGTAGACCAGTCCCGCCTGGCCGACCAGGGCGGCGGCGGGGGCGGCGCGGGCGGTCAGGACCGGCAGGCCGCAGGCGAGGGCCTCGAGCACGACCAGCCCCAGCGTCTCGGTCGTCGACGGGAAGATGAAGGCGTCGGCGGCGGCGTAGGCGGCCACCAGGTCCTCGCCGTGGAGGTAACCGGTGAAGACGGCCGGCGTGCCGGCGAACAGCTCCTGCAGCCGCGCCCGGGCGGGGCCGTCCCCCACCAGGACCAGGTTGAGCCCCGCGTCCTCGCGCACCAGGGGCAGCAGCCGCTCGATCCCCTTCTCGCTGGCCAGGCGGCCGACGTAGAGGAGGACTGTCCGGCCGGGTACCCCGCCCGTGAAGCGGAGGCGGAGCGCCGGATCCGGCGGCACGGGCCGGAAGAGGCGCGTGTCGACGCCCGGCGGCCACAGGCGCAGGCGGCGGAAGCCGTGGCGGGCGAGCTCCTCCTGCGTCGCCGCCGAGGTGCAGAGGTTGATCGCGGCCTGGTTGTGCAGCATGCGCATGTACGCCCAGATGGGGCGCTGGAGGGCGCCGTAGCCGTAATGGCGCGCGTAGTGCGCGAAATGGGTGTGGTAGCTGGCCACCAGGGGCACGCCGAGGACCTTGGCCGCGATGGCGGCCCCGGCGCCGAAGACGGCCGGATTGACCGTGTGGATCACGTCGGGGTGGAAGCGGCGCAGCAGGCCGAGCATGCGCGGGCGCGGCCAGATGACCCGCTTGTCGGGGTAGACGAAGAAGGGCCGCCCGGGGAAGCCGACGACGGAAAAGCCCGCGTAG
>JAJYVM010000270.1 GCA_021792015.1 Bacillota bacterium
GCCACGGTCGTCAGGGCGTCACCGAGCACGGCACCATGGAAGCCGCTCCTGAAGCCAGGCACGGCCACGGCAGAAACGGCGGCCAGCGCGAGCACGATCAGGGCGGCCGCCCGCTGCAGGGTCTGGCGACCCTCCCACAGCAGGTCGAGCAGGAGAATCAGCACGCCGCCGGCTCCCAGAACCACAATGGGTGCGGCGGCACCGCCGAGGGCGCTCACCTAGCCGTTCCCTCCTTGATTGGAGCCGGCGGCGGCCGCCGCCGGCTGCGCACCTGTCAGTTGCTCGATGGCCGCGACGGCACCGGAGGACTGTTGCGGGATCGGGTGCGGCCAGATCCCGATCAGGACGACCAGCAGGGCCAGCGGGGCGAGGAGCCACTTCTCCCCCCCGCCCAGGTCGCGCGTCGCCGCACCCGACTGCGGCTCCCCATGCAGCACCAGTTGGATCAGCCGCAGCATGTACGCGGCCGCCAGCACCAGCGCGATCCCCGCCAGTACCGCCAGCCAGGCGCTGTAGCGGTAGATCCCGACCATCATCAGCAACTCTCCGGGGAAACCGGCGAGGCCGGGCAGACCCAGCGCCGCCATGCCGAGGAGAATGAGGCCGCCGGCGAAGCCCGGCGCCCACCGCGCGAACCCGCCGAGGGCACGGACGTCCACGGGACCGGCCAGCCGGTCTTCGAGCATACCCACCAGGAGGAAGAGCCCCGCCGTGAACAGCGCGTGCGCCACCATCTGCACGATGCCGCCGGTCAGCGCCGCCGGCTCCAGCGTGGCGAAGGCGACGGTGATCAGCCCCAGGTGACTGACGCTGGAATAGGCGAGGACCCGCCGCGCGTCCCGGGCGCCCAGGGCGCACAGGGCCCCGTACAGGGCACTGACGATACCGGCCGCGATCAACCACGGTGCCAGGCGGGTCATGCCGCCGGGCAGCATGGGGATCAGGATCGCCAGCATGCCGTAGAGTCCGGCCTTGCTCTGCACCGCGCCCACCAGGGCGGCCGCGGGGGCGGGCAGTTCGGCGTACGTGTCCGCAACCCAACCGTGCAGTGGCCAGATCGGGGTCTTCACCGCGAAGCCGATCGCCAGGGCCACCGCCACAGGCACCACCGCGGCCGCAGGCACGCCCGCGGCCGAGATCGGTCCCACGCCGACCCCGGGCATCGTCACGCCGAAGGCCACCAGGGCCGCGACCCCCACAAGCAGGGCGACGCTGCCGCCGATGTTGTAGAGGAGAAACTTCCAGGCCGCCGCGCGTCGACCGGCACCGCCGAAGCCAACCAGGAGAAAGTAGGCGGGGATGAGCATCAGTTCCCAAAAGACATAGAACAGCACAAGATCGCGGGCCAAGAACATCCCGGTCGCCGCTCCGCCGAGCAGTGTCAGCCAGGCCACAAAGGCACCGCCGTAGCGCAGGCCGGCCACGCCGCAGAGGGCTGTCAGCAACAGGGTCAGCACCACCAGCAGCAGGCTCAGGCCGGAGAGGCCGAGACTGTAGCTGATCAGGGACCCGTAGGCGCCGTGGAACCACGGCGTGGCGACCGACAGGCTCCCGGCCCGGGACCAGAGCGCGAGGGCAAGGACGAGGGCGGCAGTCGAGGCCAGGGGCCCGAGCCACGCACCCCGCCTGGCGGAGACCGCGATCGCCAGGGCGGCGGCGACCGGCAGAGCCCACAGGAGCGTCAACACCGGAGGGATCCCCCCAATCGGGCAGGATACCGGAAGCCGGGGGCCCGGATGCCGGCGGCACAAGACGCCGCCCGGCTGCCGCAGCAGCGGCGTGCGGCCGGGTCCCCGTGCCGGGCCGGGGATCGGAGCCAGAACCCCGACACGGGACCGGGGCCTGCGCCAGGATCCCGCGCGGAACACAGGATCCTAGCGCACCAATGCCCACAGCAACAGCAGGGCCGCGCCGCAGAACATCGACAGGGCATACCGTCGCACCAGGCCCGACTGCCACAGGGAGAGCCCGTGGCCGAGCGCCGCGGCCCCCGCGGCGGTGGCCGATTGTGCCGCCGGCCACGCCCGACCCTCCCAGGCGCCCAGTAACCAGGCCGCGACGCCGTGGGCCGGACGGACCAACGCGCCCTGCCACAGCCCCTCCCAGCCGTACTCCGACCGGACCGCGGCGCCCAGGGCCCCCGCCGTCCAGGCGTCGGCCCGGATGTCGCCGCCGCGGTAAATGGACCACGCCGCGCCCCAGCCGATCAGGGCCAGTACGGTGGAGATCGCCATGCTGCCGGGATCCAGGGCCGTCCCCCAACCGGACTGCAGCAGCACGGCGAAGATCCCGCCGACCACGGCCAGCACGGCCAGCACGACCGTCGGCCATTGCAGGGAGCGCGAGGCGTGGGGATGGACCTCTCCCTCACCCCGGTACTTCCCGCCAAAGGTCAGATAGTAGGCGCGGAAGATGTAGAAGGGCGTGAGCAGAGCGGCCAGGGCCAGCAGGGCATAGGCGAAGAGGTCGCCGCCGTGCAGCAGGCCCCCCATGACGGCGTCCTTGCTCCAGAAGCCCGCGAACGGCGGGATGCCGGCGAGGGCGAGGGCTCCGGCAAGAAAGCCCCACCGGGCGAGCGGAAGCCGCCTGGCCAAGCCGCCCATGCGCCGCATGTCCCGCTCGTCGGAGACCGCGTGCATCACAAGCCCGACCGCCATGAAGAGCAGGGCTTTGAAGAAGGCGTGCGTCACCACGTGGCTGACACCGGCGGCGACGGCCCCGAAGGCGACACCCGAGATCATGTAGCCGACCTGGCTCATTGTGGAATACGCCAGCAACCGCTTGATGTCATACGAGAAAACACCCACGGTGGCCGCGGCGAAGGCCGTCAGCGCGCCGAGGTCCCCCGCCCAGGCCGCCGCGGCGGGGCTGGCGGCGTACACCGCCTGCGTGCGGGCGATCAGATACACGCCGGCCGTGACCATGGTGGCGGCGTGGATAAGGGCGCTGACCGGGGTGGGACCCTCCATCGCATCCGAGAGCCAGGCCTGCAGCGGCAGCTGCGCCGACTTGGCCGCCGCCGCGACAAAGAGCAGGAGCCCGATCCACGTGGCGACCGCCGGGTGGGCCGCCAGCGCCGCCGCGCCCGCCGGACCGAGCACGCCGGTGAAATCCACCGTTCCGAGCCTCGCCGCCATCAGGGCGATGGCCAGGATCAGGCCGACGTCGCCCACGGTGTTGAGGATGAAGGCCTTGCGGGCGGCGACCACCGCCGCGGGCCGCGTGTACCAGAAGCCGATCAGAAGATAGGAGGTGAAGCCGACGCCGGCCCAGCCGACCAACAGCAGGGGGAAGCTATCCGCCAGCACCAGGAGCAGCATGGCGGCGACGAAGAGGTTCATGCTGGCGAAATAGCGCCCGTAGTCGGCGTCGGACTCCCCGGCCATGTAGCCGAGCGAGTAGACGTGGATGAGGAAACCGACTCCGGTGATCACCAGCACAAAGACGGCGGTGAGCCCGTCCACCCAGAGACCGAGCGGAATGCGCAGGGTACCGGCCGCCAGCCAGGTGCCGAGCTGGACCTCGACACCTGGCTGGCTCAGGGCGCCATGCGCGGCAAAGGGATAGGGGCCCGGCCCTCCGCCGGAGGAGACCATCAGGAGCCCGGAGAGAAAGGCCAGCAGGATGCTGCCGGCGCCGACCAGCCCCTGCACGCGACGGGGCAGGCGCAAGAGCGAGAGGATCAGAGCCCCGGCCAGGGGCAGAAGCAGCGTCACCAGCGCGAAAAGCCCGACGGTCGAGATGTCCCTGCACCTCCTTGGGCGAGGGCCGGAAGGCCACCGCCGCAAAACACGGGACCGGAACGGGGCGGGTGGGAGCGGCCGAGCCGCCCCCTATCCGCGCAGCCACTTCAGCCGGTCCGCATCCAGCGTTCCGCGTGTCCGCCCGAGCAGCACGGTCAGGGCGAGGCCGATGGCCACATCGGCCGCGGCCACGGTGATCACCACGAAGACGAACACCTGGCCCCCCATGTCCCCGTAGTGTCGCGCGGCGGCGACAAAGGCCAGATTGGCGGCGTTCCACATCAACTCGATG
Organism: Bacillota bacterium; assembly: GCA_021792015.1. Taxonomy (GTDB): domain Bacteria; phylum Bacillota; class Sulfobacillia; order RBS10-35; family JAJYVM01; genus JAJYVM01. The sequence goes on from JAJYVM010000270.1 coordinate 4,036, forward strand.
GCCATGACCATCACCAGCGGATCACGGCGCAGCAGCACCCCAAGGCCGCCGATGACAAAGAGCACGGCGCTGAGGGCTAGATAGAAGGGCAGCCCGACCGGCATCAGCGATCGCCTCCCGTGGCCACGGGCTCCGCCGGCGCGGCGTGGCTGACATCGATCGGCGCACCGTCGGCAGGCTCGGCCGCGACGGTCGCCGGCAGGCCCCGGCCCGCAGCGTCGTCGTGTCCGGCGCTCAGGGCCACGGCGCCCACGATGGCCGTCAGCAGCGCCAGGGCCGTACCTTCGAACGGCAGCAGGTACGGACCGAAGAGGGCCTGACCGAAGGTCTGCACGGTCCCGAAGGCGGCGGCCCCACCGGCGGCGCCCTGCGTGGGGGCCGCGATGTTGCCCACCGCGGCCCCCACCAGCACCAGGGCGGCCACAACCGCCGCGGCGGCGATGGCGAGGCCAGTCTGCCCGCGGGGCTGCTCCCAGGCGGCGGCGTTTGGCGCGCTGCGCGCGGACAGGAGGCTGAGCACGAACAGGAAGAGGATCATCACGGCCCCGGCGTATATCAGGATCTGCACCAACCCGAGGAATTCGGCATGCAGGGTCATGTACAACACGGCCAGGCTGCAGAGGTGCACCACCAGCCAGAGCACGCTGTGAACGGCATTCCTGGCCGCGATCACGCCGATCGCGGCGGCCACGGCGGCCGCGGCCACAATGAAGAAGGTGATCATCCGGCGATCGGCCCCCCAGGCGCCCGTTCCCCCGCGCCGCCGGAGGCCGCCGGTCCGGCGGCCGTGGCGCGGCGCGGATCAGGGACGGTCAGCCAACGCTTGTCGACCTCGAATTCGCTCCGGCGGAAACCGATGAGGTCGTGCCGCGGCGTCAGTTGGATGGCGCCGGTCGGGCACGCCTCCTCGCAGAAGCCGCAGAAGATGCAGCGCAGCAGGTCGATCTCGTACCGCCAGGCGTAGCGCTCTCCCGGCGAGGTGGGCGCGTCCGGCGCGTTCTCGGCCGCCTCAACCGTGATGCAGTGGGCTGGGCAGGCGGCCTGGCAGAGTTCACAGCCGACGCACTTCTCCAAACCGTCGTCATGGCGGTCAAGGATGTGCAGTCCGCGGAAACGCTCGGCCACCGGACGCTCCTTCTCCGGATAGTCCACCGTCGTCCGCGGCTTGAAGAGATAGCCGAAGGTCGTGCCCAGTCCACGGCCCAGGGCCCAGACGCGCTCCAAAGCCGCCATCAGCGCCACCCCCCGAGGGCCACGAAGACCGAGATCCAGATCAGGTTCAGGAACGCCACCGGCACAAGCACCTTCCAGCCGAAGTTCATCAGCCGGTCGTAGCGGATGCGCGGGTACGTTGCCCGCAGCCAGATGAAGAAGAACAGATAGACGGCCATCTTCAGCAGCAGCCACCAAAAGGACGAGGGGAGGCCAAACGGGCCGAGCCAGCCGCCGAGAAAGAGGATCGCCCCGAGAGCGCTCAGGGTGAACATGTTGATGTACTCGGCCATGGCGAAATTCGCGAAACGAAAACCGGAGTACTCGGTGTGGAAGCCGCCGACCAGCTCGGACTCGGCCTCGGTGAGG
>JAJYVM010000271.1 GCA_021792015.1 Bacillota bacterium
CGCTTGCGCGCGGCTGACCGCCCGCTTCATCCAGTCGCTTGCGCGCGGCTGACCGCCCGCTTCATCCGGTCGCTTGCGCGCGGCTGACCGCCCGCTTCATCCGGTCGGTCGCGCGCGGTGGACCGCCCGCTTCCCCCAATCGCTCGCGCGTGGTGGACCGCCCGCTTCACCGCGCGTCGAGCAGGGCCCGCCGCTCGCTGATCGGCACCGGCGTGCCCGACCGGATCATGTCCATCAACAGCCGCTTGCCACGGATGGAGCCGATCAGGACCGCGCCCACCAGGCGGTCACCGAGGAAGAAGAGCTTGCGGCAGGTGCGGGCGGCCACGTCGACGGCGCCGACGGACTCCAGGTCCGGGTGGTTCTCCGGTGTCATGCCGAGGACCGAGATAATGGTGTCGAAGAGCCCGCTCTGGTAGGTCGGCACGTCCACGTAGGGGGCCTCCCCGCCCATCATGTTCACGGCCGCCACCCGGCCATGGGCCAGGGCGTTGTCCCAGGTGCCCATCATGTTGTGCCGGCCAAGGACGACATCGTCGAACTCGGCCACGTCCCCGGCCGCGAAGACGTCCGGGACGCTGGTGCGCAGAAAGCGGTCCGTCAGCACGCCGCGGTGGGTGGCGATGCCGCTGCCCGCCAGGAAGTCGATGTTCATGGTCAGACCGAGACCGACGCCGACGAGGTCGCACGGCAGGCTGCGGCCGGCCGTGGTCGTGACGCCGACGGCAAGGCCGTCCTTCACCGTGACCTCCGCCACCTCCTCGCCGTACACCATGTGCACGCCGTGCTCGCGGGCGATGTGGTCGACGAGGCGGCCACCGTCCGCGTCCAGGATGCGGCGCAGCCAGCGTGGGCCGCGGATCAGCCACGTGGTGTCGACGTCGTGGTGGCGGAAGCCCTCGGTCAGCTCGTAGGCGATGAAGGAGCCGCCGACCGTCACGCCGCTCCGCGCGTGGGAGAGGTCGGAGAGGATGGCCTTGCTCTCGTTCAGGGTCTGAAAATTATGCACGTTCGGCGCATTGCCGCCGGGGACCGCCAGTGGGTTCGGCCGGCCGCCCGTGGCGATCAGCAGGCGATCCCAGGGCAGCTCGCCGCCGGGATCCAGCAGCACCGTGTGCTCCTGGACGCTCACCCCGGCGACGCGGCTCTCCGGCAGGAAGCGGATCCCGGCCGCTGTGAACTGCGCCGGGCTGCGCATCACGACCTTGTCCTCGGGCACCAGCGACTTGATGTAGCGGGGAAGGGCGACGCGGTTGTAGAGGGCGTAGGGCTCGTCGGTGATCAGGGTGACGGCGGCGGCCGGGTCCTTGCTCCGGATGAGCTCGGCGGCTGTCGTGCCGGCCGCGCCGTTGCCCACGATCACGTGCTTCAACCCTTACCCTCCACGGCTCCCCTGACCCTGTGCGGCCCGCGGCTTCACGGGACGGCCGCCGCCATCCCGGCTGCGCAAGCGCGCGCGGCACTGCCGCGACGGGCATTTGCGGCCGCCGAGCACGGTTGCGCGGGAGCCCCTAGCAGGATAACACAGTTCAACCGCGGGCCATCGCCTCGGCCACGGAGCCCACGACGTCGCGCGCCGCGGCCGCGACCTCGGCCGGGCAGCCTTCCATGGCAAAGCCCCTGCCGGCGACCCGGAGCATGCTGACGTCGTTGGCGCTGTCGCCGACGGCCGCGAGATCGCTCGCCGCAAGCCCCAGACGCGCCGCAAGCCGGAGCAGGGCATGGCCCTTGGTGGCCTCGGGGTGGAGGACGTGGGCGGCCACGGGCCGTCGGGGATCGGGCAGGGGCAGGATGTGGGCCCCAGGAAACCGATCCATGACAGCCAGGACGGGTTGCTCGCCGAAGATGACAAGCTGCTCGGGGTCCTCGGCCAGCGACTCCGGCAGGTCCGCGTCGACCACCGGCGTCCGCCGCCACTCAAGGGGCGCGACCACCCAGCGCACGTCGCGGCCGAGGTCGCGGAAGGCGCCGGCCGCATAGCCGCGGTCGCGGCAGAAGGCCAGCACCTCGCGCGCGAGGGCCAGGTCGAGTCGCCGCTCGTCGATGGGCGCCTCCGAGTCGATGTCGAGGGTCTGCCCGCCCGTGGTCACGATGATGGGCCCGTGCAGGCCGAGGTCGTTGGCGACCGGCAGGGAGCCGGCAAAGGCGCGACCCGTGGCCAGGACCACGCGGTCGCCCCGCGCCAGCGCCGCCGCCAGGGCCGCCCTGTCCTCGGCGGCGATGGTTCCGTCGCGCTGCAGGAGCGTGCCGTCCAAATCAAGCGCCCACAGCTTCAAACCGGGATGCTGGCCCCTCTGATGGTGTCGTCGGTGCAAAGGAACAGGACCACGCCCGCAATCTTGGCGGGTGCGGTCCAACCCGATGGATCGGCGCCCGGCATGTCGGCCCGATTCTGCGGCGTGTCGATGATGCCGGGAAGGATGACGTTGCAGCGGATGCCGGGATTCTCGGCGCCGACGGTCTCCGTGAGGCGGATCAACGCGGATTTGCTGGCGGTGTAGGCCGCCAGGCCCGGCTCGCCGGCCGCGGCGGCCCGGCTCGAGACCGTGACGATGGCGCCCCCGCCCTTCATCAGCGGCAGCGCGGCACGGATCGCATGAAAGGCCGTCATGACGTTGAGGTCGAACAGGCGGCGAAACTCGGCGGGTTCCAGATCGTCCATGCGGCCCTCGCTGTACCCCCCCGCACAGCATACCAGGGCGTCGATGGCGCCGAGCGGGTCGAGCGACGCCTGGACCGCCGCCGGGTCCAGCAGATCCGCATCCTGGCGGCTCAGGCCCCTCACGTCCCAGCCGGCCTTGGCGAAGGCATCCACCACCGCCCGGCCGAGCGCGCCGGCTGCCCCCGTGACCACCGCCCTCACGGCCGCAGCCCCCGCACCGTGTCGGCATCCAGCCGCTGCACCAGCGCGAGCAGCAGGTTGGTCGCATGCTCGAAGTCCGCCGGGCTGATGACGGAGGCGGCGCTGTGGATGTAGCGGGCGGGCAGGCCGAGACAGATGGTCGGCACGCCCTCCCCGAACTGCTGGAACCGGCCGCCGTCGTTGCCGCCGCCGGGGATCAGGTCGTACTGGAACGGGATGCCCTCCCGCGCCGCGATGTCCGCAACCAGGTCGCGCAGGCGCGGATTCGGGATGAGGCTGCCGTCATAGAGCAGGGCGACGGGACCGCCGCCGACCCGGGCCTGAGCCTCGTCCGGCCGCATGCCGGGGGTGTCGCCGGCGATACCGACATCCAGCGAGATGGCCACGTCGGGCCGGCTGGCCGTCACCGCGGTCTGCGCGCCGCGCAGGCCGGTCTCCTCCTGCACCGTGAGGGCGCCGATCAGGGTGTTCGGATGGGCGCGGGCACGCAGGGTCTCGATGACCAGGGCGCAGCCGGCGCGGTCGTCGAAGGCCTTGCCGAGCCAGAGCCCGCCGAACTCGGCGAACGGGCAGACCGGCACGGCGAAGTCGCCGGGGCGGATGCCCATTCGCTCCACGTCGGCCGCGCTGCCCGCACCCACGTCGATGAACATGTCCCGCTTCTCGACCATCTTCCTGCGCTCGTCGGCAGGCAGCACGTGGGGGGGCTTGCTGCCCACGATGCCCAGCACGGGCCCTTCGCGGCCGACCACGTGGACGCGCTGGGCCAGCATGACCTGCTCCCACCATCCGCCGAGGGTCTGAAAGCGGAGGAAACCCTCGGGGGTGATGCGCGTGATGAGAAAGCCGACCTCGTCCATGTGCGCACCCAGCAGCACGCGGGGGCCGCCGGTCCCGGCCTGCTCGACCAGCACGCTGCCCAAGCCGTCGCGGCGCTGATCGCCGAGCGAGGCGACGGCGCGCAATGCGACGTCGCGCACGGCAACCTCGAATCCGGGCGCCCCCGGCGCCTCCGTCAGCTCGCGCAGCAGCTCCGCGCGCGCATCCATGGCCCGCTCGCCTCCCGATGGGCCAAAGGTTTGACGTGCGGCCGGCCGACGCCTGCTTTACAACAGGGTGGGAGGGGCACCGTTGCTCGAGTCGCTGGGACGGCGCACGATCCTCTCGCTGGCGGCAAGCCCGCGCGTCGGGCGCATGGTGCGCCGCTACGGGCCTGCCTTCGGCGCGACGCGCTTCGTGGCGGGCGAGACCGTGGCCGACGCCATGCGGGCCGTGGCGGCGGCCAACCGCGACGGCATCCTCGCCACGCTGGACCACCTCGGCGAGAGCGTCGCCGACCGGCGGGCCGCGGACCTGGCGGCCGATTCCTACGTGGCGATCCTCGACACCATCGCGTCTGCGGGCGTGCAGAGCAACGTGTCCCTGAAGCTGACCATGATGGGCCTGGACATCGACCGGGCGCTGGCCGTCGCCAACCTGCGCCGGGTGCTGGATGCGGCGCGGGGGCACGGCAACTTCGTGCGCATCGACATGGAGGGCTCGCCCTACACGGACGCCACCCTCGCCATCTACCGCGAGCTGCGGGGCGCGGGCTACGACAACGTCGGCGTCGTCATCCAGGCCTACCTCTACCGCAGCGAGACCGACCTGGCGGCCCTCGACCCGCTGCGGCCCAACGTGCGCATCGTCAAGGGCGCCTACCAGGAGCCGGCTGCTGTGGCCTACCCGGCCAAGGCCGACACGGACGCCAACTACCGGCGGCTGCTCAAGCGGCAGGTGGAGCGCGGCTTCTACACGGCGGTGGCGACGCACGACCCCGCGCTGATCGCCTTCGCGCAGGGGCTCGCGGCCGATCCGCAGGCCATCGAGTTCCAGATGCTCCACGGGATTCGGCCGGGTCTGCAGCGCGAGCTGGCGCGGGCCGGCCACCGCGTGCGCGTCTACATCCCGTTCGGCACCGAATGGTACCCCTACCTGATGCGCAGGCTCGCGGAGCGGCCCGCCAACCTCGGCTTCGTGCTGAAGAGCCTCGTCAGGTCCTGATGCCGCAGGCGGGCCGGCGGCTGCTGAGCCTGTTCTGGCCCCTTGCCGCCTCCAGCCTGCTCATGGGCACGGCCGAGGCGCTGGTCTCGGCCGGGCTGGCGCGGGCGCCGGGGCCGGAGGTGGCCCTTGCGGCATACGGGGCGGTCCTCGCCGTCGCCCTGCTGATCGAGGCGCCCGTCATCCCCCTGCTGCACGCGGCCAACGCCCTCGGATACAGCCGCGCCACGCGGCGGCTGGTGTTCGGCTTCATGCTGGCCGTGGGCGCGGGGTGCGGCGCGCTGCACGCGCTGGTCGCCCTGAGCCCGCTCTACGGCATCGTCTTCGGGCACTGGCTCGGCCTGCCGGCGGCGGTGGTGGCCGTCGCGCGGCCGGGCATGATCGCCATGATCCCCTGGAGCCCGGCCATCGCCTGGCGCCGGTACTTCCAGGGCGTGCTCATCCGCCAGGGCGTGACGCGGCCGATCGGGATCGGCACGGGCGTGCGCACGGTGACGGTCGCCATCGTGCTGATCGGAGGGCTGATGCTCCGGCCGGACCTCGGGGTCGCGATCGGCGGGCTGGCCCTCGCGCTGGGGGTCTCGGCGGAGGCGGTGTTCATCACGTTCGCGGCCCGTGCGGCCGGCGAGCCCGTCGGGAGCGGGCCGCCGCTCAACCTGCGCCACCTCATCGTATTCTTTCTGCCGCTGGCCCTCACGAAC
>JAJYVM010000272.1 GCA_021792015.1 Bacillota bacterium
GTTGCCGTTGGCCGCGCCATCCGCCGCGCCGCCCACCGCGCCATCCGCCGCGCCGCCCACCGCGCCATCCGCCGCGCCGCCCGCCGAGCCATCCATCGTGCCATCCGTCGTGCCATCCGTCGTGCGGCCCATCGTGCCATCCGCCGCGCCGCGGTCGGCACCGGGGGGCTTGCCCGCCACGGCAGGGGACGCCTCACCGGCCGTCGCTGCAGCCCCCGCCTCGCCGACGCACCGGGGCGGCCAGTCCGCATCCGCCAGTTCTGCTGGCTCCGCCGGTTCTGCCACCGGGCCGGGCGCCGCCGGCCCCGCCTCCGCGTCCGGCCCCGCCTCCGCCCCCGCCCCCGCGTCGCCCCTTCCCGCCGTCGATGACAGCCGCCTGCCCACGCACATCGCCATCATCATGGACGGCAACGGCCGTTGGGCGCAGCGCCGCGGCCTGCCGCGCTCCGCCGGCCATCGCGCCGGCGTCCGCCCCGTGCGCGCCACCGTGGAGGCATGCGGCGAGCTCGGCATCCGCGTGCTGACCCTCTACGCCTTCTCCACGGAGAACTGGAAGCGCCCGCGCCCGGAGGTCGACCTGCTGATGAGCCTGTGCGTCGAGGTGCTCGACCGCGAGGTGGCCGAGCTGCATACAAAGGGCGTGCGCGTGCGCGGCATCGGCCGCCGCGACGGCCTGCCCGCGGCGGTGCGCGCCGCCCTCAAGCGCGCCGAGGAGCGCACGGCGGGCAATCAGGGTCTGCAGCTGGTGCTTGCGCTTAACTACGGCGGCCGCCAGGAGGTGGTCGACGCCGCCCGCCGCCTGGCTCGGGAGGTCCAGGCCGGCCGCCTGCGGCCCGAGGACATCGATGAGGACCGGTTGGCCGCATCCATGGACACGGCCGGCCTTCCGGAGCCCGACCTGCTGATCCGCTGTGGCGGCGAGATGCGCCTGTCCAACTTCCTGCTCTGGGAATCCGCATACAGCGAGTTGCTCGTTACGCCCGTCCACTGGCCGGATTTCGGGCGCGCCGACCTCCTCGCCGCCGTCGCCGAGTTTCAGCGCCGCCAGCGCCGCTTCGGGGGCCTCGGGAGCACGCCGGGCGGGGCGCTGGGGGGGGCCGGCGATCCTCGCACTTAGGACCGCCCGGACCGCCATCTTCAGCCGGCCGCTCGCCGCCCGCACCTTCACCGTGCTGGTCGGCGGGCCACTCATCGTACTCGCCGTCTACGCGGGCGGCTGGTGGCTGATCGGGGCGCTCGCGGCGATCTCCGGCGTCGGCTTCGCCGAGATCCTCTACCTTTATGGCCACGGCACCATGCCCGGCTTCGAGCGCCCCCTCGGCTACGGCGTGGGTTTTACGGCCGCGCTGCTCTACATACCCGTTCTTCTGGGCCACCTCTACCTGCTGCGCGCCGGCCCCGAGGGCCTGCTGCGCGCGCTCGTCACGCTGGCGGTGGTCTGGTCGACGGACGTGGTGGCCTTCTTCGCCGGCCGCTACCTCGGCCGCCATAAGCTGGCCCCGCGCCTGAGCCCCGGCAAGACCGTCGAGGGCGCGATCGCGGGCCTGGTGGCGGGCATGGCGGTGGCGGTGATCGGCTTCGGCCCCGCCGGCGCTCTCTTCGGCCTCACGGTCGCCATCGCCGCCGTCGTCGGCGACCTCTTCGAGTCCTGGCTGAAGCGGCGCGCCCGGGTGAAGGACTCCGGCACCATCCTCCCCGGCCACGGGGGTGTGCTCGATCGCTTCGACTCCCTCTTCCTGGCGGCGCCCGTGGCGTACTGGTTCCTGCGCCTGCACCTCTGACGCCCCCGCCCCGGCGCGGGCGGCTTGAGCCCCGCCTGGCGCCCCGTCGCCCTGGTCGCGACCGCCCTTCTCGCCCTGCTGCTGCTCGTCCGCGGCCTGCCGATCCTCGGGCCGTTCATCCTGGGCGCCGTCGTCGCCATGCTGATCGAGCCCGCCGTGGCATGGCTGGAGCGCCGCGGCCTGCCACGCCCGTGGGCCGCCGGGCTGGCCCTGGGTACCGCTGCGCTCGGGGGCGCCACCCTGCTGGCGTGGGCCGTGGCGGCGTTGATCGCCGAGCTCGGGCGCCTGGCCTCGCGCCTGCCGGACCTGGAGGTGCTGGGCCAGCAGGTGGGCCGCACCCTGGCCGAGCTGGGCGCCGGCCTGCCCCCGGTCGCGCGCCGCCTGCTGGAGGCCGAGACGGAGCGCCTCTATGGCGAGATCGGGCCGCTGGCGGGGCGGGCGGCCGTGGTCGTGCAGGCGTGGGCGTTCGGCGACGTCCCCCGCCAGCTTGTCGCATTGGGGGTCGCGTGCTTCTCGGCCTATTTTCTGTGCCGCGATCGCGTCGCGATCGCGGAAATTGCCGCCTCCAGCCTGCCTGCCCCGGTCGTGGCGCGCCTGCACCGGATCCAGCAGGCCGTCGCCGGCTCGGCGCGCGGCTTTGTGGGCGCGGAACTGCTCCTGGTCGGCGTCACCTTCGCCGCCACCGCCGCCGGCCTCGCCCTGATCGGCGCGCCCTACGTCCTTCTGGCGGCGGCGGGGGCGGCTCTGCTGGACCTGCTGCCCGTGATCGGGCCGTCCCTGATCTTCGTCCCCTGGGCCGCCTTTCTCTGGCTCGGCCATGCCCCGGGCGCGGCCCTGGCCCTGCTGGCTGTCTGGGCCGCCGCCGCCCTGGCCCGCTGGGCGCTGACCCCCCATGTGCTGGGGCAGCGGGTGGGCCTGCATCCCCTGCTGGCCCTGTTCTCCCTCTACGCCGGGGTGGGGCTCTTCGGTGTCGCCGGCCTGTTCTGGGGCCCCCTGGTCGCCGTGGTCGCCCAGGCCTCCCTGGGCCGCGGCACGCCGCCGCCGCGCCGGCCATAGGCTGGCCCTGGGGGTGAGGCAGTTGTCCTGGTACCGGGCGCCCGCGCAGCCGGACGCCGACCCCTCGGAGGTCCCCTTGCCGGCCCTGCCGCCGGCGCCACCGGCCGGCCTGGCGGCCTCGCTGCGGTCCTGCGTGGGCCGGCGCGTGACGCTGCTCTGGCGCTGCGGCCCCGCCGTCGCCAGCACGACGGGCTGGATCGTCAAGGCCGAGGGCGGGGTGGTGGAGGTGCGGGGGGCCATGCGGACCCTGGCCGAGGCCGTCGGACGCGTCTTCCGGCGCGGGACTTCCGTCATCGAGCTGAACACCGTGATCCCCGCGCGGAGCGTGTGCGCCCTGATCGAGGACGTGCCGCGGGGCGTGCAGGTGGCCGTGCCGCTCTATTTGCCGGGGCTTCGCCAGGCCCAGGTCGCGCCGCGCGAGGAGGCCCCGGCCGAGCGGCGGGGCATGGTGGTGGAGCTGGCGCCGCGGCGCCGGGCCGTGGGTGCGTAGATCCGGCAGGCGGGCCTCAGACGGCGACCGGGCCGCTGGCTGCGGTCGACCCCGGGGGCCCCGGCTACATAAGGTGCCTGCCGACCAGATTGGCGGACACGGGTGCCCGCCCGAGCGCGCGGGACCAGACGGACATCTGCCCCATGTGGTGGATCTCGTGCGCGATCACGTGCCGCAGGCCCTCGCCCACCAGGAGCCGGTACGGGCGCCCATCCTCGTAGGCGCCCTCCACCACCCGGGTATCCAGCTCCGGCCGCCAGGCGCGCACGAACGCCTCCACCTCCGGGCGGCAGCGTGCGGAAAGGGCCATGACCCGGGCCAGGCTGCCGAAATCCGCGAAATCGTTGGGCGCCGTCGCCACCGGCGTCAGGTCGGCGATCCACATCCGCTCGACCTCGACCACGTGGAACAGCGTGTGGAGGATGCTGCCGACGCCGCCCGTCCGGATGGCGAGCAGCTCGTCCTCCGGCACCTCCTGGCACCACCGGAACCAGTCGTCGCGCACCTGCCAGTTGTACCGGAAGAGGGTGAGCATGCCCGCATCCTTCGTGGCGGCCGGACGTGGGACCTGCGCCGCATCGTGCGCGGGCCCGACCGCCGTTGTATGATTGGGGTTGGACAATGGAGCACTGACCCGCCGGCGTGGGTCCGGCATCATATGCGCAAAGGCGCTGATGGCTCCTGACGGGACCAACCCGGCAGGAGCCTTTTTCATTCGGGGAGGTTTGCGGCCGCCGGGCCGCGCACGCCGGGCAGCGGTCTGGCGTGAGCCGGAGGTGTGGACGATCCGCATCGCGCTGCTTGGCGACATCCATGGCAACCTCGCTGCCCTGGAGGCGGTGCTCGCCGACGTGGCCCGCGCCGGGGCCGATGCCCTGCTGTGCACGGGCGACCTGGTCAATTACGGCCCCGAGCCCGCCGCCGTCATCCGGCGCATCCAGGCGGCGGGCGCCGCCTGCGTGGTCGGCAACCACGACCGGCTCCTGGCGCGCTGGCGGGGGCAACCCCTGGCCGCCCGCCCCGGGCGCGACATGGCCGTGGAAGAGGCGTGCCTGCGCTGGACGGCGTCACGCCTCGGGGAGGCCGACAGGGCCTGGCTGGGCGCCCTCCCGGAGCAGGTGGTCTGGGGTGTGCTGCTTGTCGTGCATGGCAGCCCGCGCTCGCCCGACGAGTATGTGCGTCCCGATGCCGGCGCCCCGCTGTGGGCCGCGCTCGCCCAGGCCACCCGCGCTCGCCGCTGCACGGCCCTGGCCATGGGCCACACCCATCTCCCGCTCTGCAGGCGGGAGCACGGGGTCCAGTTTTTCAACCCTGGCAGCGTGGGCTGGCCGAAGGACGGTGACCCGCGGGCCGCATACGGCCTCCTCGGCCCGTCCGGCTTCGCCATCCGCCGGGTCGCGCACGACGCCGCCTCGGTGGCGGCCGCCATGCGCGCAGCGCGGCTGCCCGACGGGGTGGCGTCGGCAATCGCGGCGGGCGGACCTGCGCCGGGCGCGTGATGCGCGGGTGACCCCTTTGTCCGCGATGTCGCCGAGCGGGCCGTTCTGGCGAGCCTGTCCGAGCCCGAAGCCATCGCCTACCGGCAGCGGATGCTGGGCGACTGCCTCGAGCATCCGGATGTGGTGCGCAGCATGTACGACCTCGCCATCGAGGGCATCCAGGGCGAGAGGAGGGTGTTCTTCGGGGTCTTCAGCCGCTCGCCCGAGTCGGTGCTGTACCGGGCGGTCCAGCTTCTTGAGCCGTTCATCCCCATTCTCCGGCGACTGCGGCAGATCGCCGATGCGGCCAGCGGCCAGTTCCGCTCCGACGGCTTCTCCCGCCTGTTCGCGACCCTGCGGCAGGAGCTGGACGAGCCGTATCTTCAGGTGCTGCAGGAGCACCTGCGGGCGCTGAGATTCCCTGACGGCGTGCTGATGAGCGCAGAACTCGGCCCAGGGAACAGGGGCGTGCGGTACATTCTGCGCAGTCTTGGCGTGGCGCGGCGGATGCTCCAATGCGGCATGTTCGTGCCGGCCGAGCGCATGGCGGCGAGCGTGTGCGGGGGCCTCTTCAGCCACTTCAAGCGTGAGGAGGACCCCACCATGCGCCGCGGCAAGCTGGACGAGGAGCTCGCCCGCATGCGTGGGCTGGTCGACCACATGGTGCCGGGTTGCATCCTGCTATCGAACGAGTCCTTCGCCTTCACCAACGAGCGCGAGGGTTTGGAGATCGCCCGCCAGCTTGTGGAGGCGCTGCTCGACTCGGGTGTGCGGGTGCTCATGGTCA
>JAJYVM010000273.1 GCA_021792015.1 Bacillota bacterium
GCGCCGTGCCGGCGGGGAGGCTATGGGCCGCCGAGAGCGGAATCGCGCGTTGCGCATCGGCGGCGTTCACGGCGGCCTGCGTCCAAGCGACGAGCCCGCGCAGCGGCATCCGCAAGGGGCCGTGCAGGCTCGGGTAGTCGTGTGAGCCCTTCACCTGCCTACGCACGTCCTCCGGGATGGGCACCTCGGGATTGGCGAGGTTAGCGGCGCTCCATTGCTCCAGCCGTCGCAGGATGCCCTGCCAGGCGTCCGCGTCCACGCGCGACCACAGATCCGGGTCCGAGGAACGGAGCGCCTGGGCGAACTCCACGGTCTGCCCGAGTTCGGCGGCCTCGGTGGCAACGCGCTCGAACGCCGCCGCCGCCCGCCGGATCTCCGCTGCGGCGGCGTTGGCCACCTCTTGCATCTGGGCGATGCCCGCCTCCCGCACGGCGACGATGGCGGCCGTCAGCCCGTCCCGTTCCCGCCGAAGCGCGGCGACCACGCCCGTGAGCTTGCTGTGCTCGGCGCGGTGCTCCGCCACAGCGGCGGACCACGTCTTCCGCGCCGCCTCCATGGACCCGTGCTCCTCCAGGGCGCGGGCCAAGCCGTCTGCGAGCGCCGCGTCGGGGAGCCCCAACTTCGCGGCGATGGCCTGCCACGCGCCCGCCGTCTCGGCCGTGATCGTCTGCCGCGCCAGCCATACGCTCCAGTCCATCGCGATGGACCGGACCTTGGCCTGGCGCTCCTTGCGGCGGCAAGCCGCCTCGGTCTCGCGCGCCCTCCTCTCCATCCTTCGCGCCTTGTTCGGCCGCTCGGAGGCGCGCCTGCGCATCACGGAGGTCGCCGCGACGGACGCGCCAGCGGGGCTTCCCGGACACCGCCGCGAAATAGGCATACAAATAGCGCGGGGGTGGAGGAGGTGCGACGGAGCGTCGAAGTGCGACTCCGCCTGTCTCCGGGCGAGGCAGCGGCCTTGGAGGCGGCTCGCGCCATGCGCGCCAAGTCGCAGGCAGAGCAGGTAGCCGCGTGGTCGCGCACTGTCTGCGAGGCGAACGCCACCGACTCTGCCTGCGCCGAGGCCTTGCGGCTGCTGGCGGCGGAGGACGCCACGCCGCGCAGCAAGACAGGCCGGCCGCCGAACGTCCCCGCCCCAGGATGCCCGCCACGGAGCCGGAACGCAGCCACGGGCGCGCTGGAGGCGCTGGCGTCGAAGTGCGCGATACGGCGGGGGGCGTCGCGTGTTGTCTGTCGAGCAGTGCAGGTCCGCACTGCGAACAGAGCCGCGCGCATGACACCAGGTGGCAGCCGCGTGCGTGCAGGAACAGTCGCGACCGCGACTGCGAAGAGGCCGTGCAGCAGGAGGAGGGGGCCGCAGTGGGCGACGTGACCGACATCGACGGCAAGCGAAAGCGTGGGCGCGGTTTCACTGCCGGCAACCAACCCGATCCTGCCCGTAACCCGGGGAGGTTTCGCCCTGGCCAGTCCGGCAACCCGGGTGGCCGCGCCAAGTTGCCCGCCGAGTTTCATGCGCTGGCCAAGGCGGCGGCGCCAGAGGCGCTGGAGTTGGCGGTGAGGTTCGTGCGCGACGAAACGGCCGATCCCAAGCTGAGGCTGGAGGCCGCAAAAGTCGTGATGGCCAGGGCCCACGGCCAGCCGACGCAGCAGGTGGACGCTGCAGTGACCACGACGCAGCGCACCGTGACGGTCGCCGAACTCATGGCGATGGCGGACGAGGGGGAGTAGGGCATCGTGGCGACCACATGCTGCGAGCCGTGGGAGTGGCAGCCGGCCGAGACGCCCAAGGCGTTCGCGGCGTTCTGTGCCTATCGCGACATGCCGCCTGAGACGCGGAGCATCCGTCACGCGTGGGAGGCCGTCAGGGGACAGGCACCGCGCCAAACGGGGACAGGGCCACGGGCGGCGCGACAGTGGCACGACTGGTCGGCCAAGTATGGGTGGGTGGCCCGCTCCGCCGCGTGGGACCGCGAGCAGGACGGGATTGTGCGTGCCAGGCTGGCCCGGACCGTGGCGGACGCGAGGCAGCGCAGACTCGCCGAGGCGCGGTGGCTGCACGTCACGGGGTGGGACAAGCTGCGCGAAATGGCGGCGGCGGAGCATACGATCCCCGCTGCGGTTGCGCTGCGGATGATCGAACTGGGGCACACGGCGGAGCGGCTGGATGCCGGGGAGGCGACGGAGCGGGCGGAGGTCTCCGGCCCGGCCGGCGCGCCCTTGGTCGTGAGCGTGGCGCAGCTGGGGGCGATGGTCCGTCGTGCCAAGCAGGACGGGGAGCAGTAGGCGGAGAGAGGTGGGTGCGCGGGGGATGCCCTCCCGCCCCGGCCCTCTTGTGTTTCGTGGCCGACGCCGTGGCCGCAGCCAGTGCGCCAGCGTCAAGATCGAGCCCAAGGACGACATGCGCGGCTGCCGCGGGAGCCCTCGCTACACCCAGGATGGCCTGCACTAATAGGGCGTATGATGCCCTGGGGACGGGGTGAGGGGGCGGCGGGCGTGCATGCAGGGGCGCTGGTGACGGTCAACGGGCGCGATGTCGTCGTTGTGGGGGCGGGCCCGCTGTCGGAGGACGCGGTGGTCCGCATGTGGCTGGCGCGGGTGGCCAGCCGCTCGCACTCGGCGAAGACGCAGGAGGCGTACCGTGCGGCCCTGCGGCGCTTCTCCGCATTCCGCGAGGGCGCACCGCTCCTGGAGGCCACGCGCGCCGACGCCCTGCACTACGCCGAGCACCTGGCGGGCAGCGGGCTCGCCCCCGCGTCCGCGGCGCAGGCGCTCTCGGCGATGCGGTCGCTCTTCGGGTTCGCCGCCGACCTCGGCGCCATCCCGTTCTCGCCCTTCGCCATCGTGCGCACGCCGAAGGTGTCCATGGAGGGCGCGCCACGCATGCTGACGGCGCCGTAGGTCCACGCCATGCTGGAGGCCAGCGAGGGGAAGACGCGCGCCATGATCCTCCTGCTCGCCACCACCGGGCTGCGGATCAGCGAGGCCCTGGACGCCCGGTGGTCCGACACCTACCAGGACCCCCTGGGCAACGCCGGCCTGCGCGTCGTGGGCAAGGGCGGCAAGGCGCGCTCGGTCAAGGTGCTGCCCGCCGTGGTCGAGGCGCTGCGTCCCTTCCGCGCCAGCCAGGACGGCTACCTGCTGCCGAACGCCAGCGGGGAGCGCATGTCGCACCAGTCCGCCGATCAGGCCATCTCGCGCGCGGCGGCCCGCGCCGGCATCACCGACCGCCGCGTCTCCGCGCACTGGCTGCGGCACTTCCTTGCCACGCAGGCGCTCGCCGCGGGCGCGCCGCTCCTCCAGGTGCAGCAGGACCTCGGCCACGCCGCGCTGGCGACCACGCAGCGTTACCTGCACGCCGCGAAGGGCCTGGAGAAGACCTCGGCCGATTACGTCAAGGGGCTGCTGTAGCGCGCTGCCCCAGGTGGCGCCCAGGAGGCCCGCTGCTGCGCGCAAGCCGCCCACGGGGGATAGGAAGGCCGGCCGTGCTGTTTGCCTGCCCACGCTGCGGCAGAGTACGGATGATCGACCCGTGCGCCAGGCGCTGCCCCGTGTGCCATCACTCGGTGGAGGCAAGCCGCACCGCGCCCGAAGGGGCGGCCGTCGAGCGGTACTGCATCGGGTGCCTGCGGCAACGCGCGATGGCGACGGCCTTCGATTGGTGCGTCTGCCTGACCTGCGGGGAGGACCGCCCGTTGGGGCTGGTGCGCGACGACCCCGAGGCCGGCGGGCTCTACTGGACGGAGAGGAAGCGGCTCGGCCGTCGGGCGTGATGCGAACGGCGCATCCCCTGGGCGCGTCCGCGCGGTGGATCTCCCCCTAGCTCCCCGTCCGGGGCGCCTTCGGCCTAAACGAACAGCATTGGCACAACAGGCGTACAGAAGGCGTACAGCATGGCCGCGCGTGAGCGCGCTGGGTGGGCGCGGCAGAAGGCCGCGCAAGCCGCTGCCGGCCGGCGGGGCCTGCGCTGGTCACCGCGATCCGTCCTGCTTCTCCTGGAGCGCGCCGATGGCCCGGCGGACGGCCATCGCCTCGATTGCGGAGCACAGGTCGGGCACGGTGGCGTCGGCCAGGATGTTCACGAGCATCGACAGGGCCGTGGCCACGCGATCCAGGTCAGGAGCGGCCAGCCTTGCGCGCCCGCCGCGCCGCCAAGGCGTTCAATGTGGCCCACCCTGCGGCCGCGAAGAACACCACACCGAGGACCGCCTGCGCCCAAGTCACCGCTGCCACCTCCCCTGCGTGCGCCGCCCGATGGCGCGCTCCATAGCTTGCGTCTATCGTATGGAGCGTGCCATACTTCTGTCAAGGGGGGTGTGTGCGGCGATGCCCGAGCCATCGGTTCTGGGCCGGAACCTAGCCCGGCTGCGGGACGCCAGAGGCTGGTCGCAGTCGGCGTTGGCACGGCGTTCCGGCGTCTCGCAGTCGTTCATCAGCAACCTGGAAGGGGGCCGAAGCACCGAATCCCTTGTGGGCACCGTCCAGGCCCTGGCGCTGGCGCTCGGAGTGACGGTGGACGACCTGCTGCGCGTGGAATCGCCCGTGCCGCCGCGCGAGGAGCCTTCCACGGCCACGGGGGAGGCCGTGCCGTCGCACGAGGAGCCCTCCACGCCCGCGGCGGACCCCGCGGCGGTGCAGCCGGCGGGCGCGCGCTGCCCTACCTGCGGCAACGCGCTGGCCATCCACGACGGCACGCGGTGGCTGTGCCGCGACCACGGGTGGTGCTGAGGGTGGCGGCTTGACGCGCCCACGCAGGAGGCCCCAGGACGCGCGCAAGGCCGAGAAGGTGCAAGCACAGGCCACCTGGCGGCTGAAACGCAGTGGCGGGCGTCCTGGAGCGCGGCCAGGCGGTGATCGAGGCCAGCCGCGACCGCCGCCTCTACCGCGAGGCAGGCCACGCCACCTTCGAGGACTACTGTCAGAAGCGGTGGGGGTTCGAGCGGGCGCATGCGTACCGGCTGATGGAGGCCGCGTCCGTCTCGGCCGCTTTGTCTCCAATTGGAGACACGCCACCTCCTGCCAACGAAGCGCAGGCCCGCGAACTGGCCCCGCTGATGCGCCAGGACCCCGACCGGGCCGCCGAGGTGTGGCGCGACCTACGGGAGACGAAGGGGGATGCGGTGACGGCGGGTGATGTGCGGGAGGCGGTGCGGACCCTACGGCTGGGGCTCCGCGCACCGTCCCGGCCGACACCTGCCGCTCTTCCGCCCGGAGCGGGGGAAGACGATCCGCTCGCGGCCAAAACGCCGAAAGACATCGCCGCCACCATCGACCGGTTGTTGACGATGGGCAGCACATTCATCTTGGCCCGTGACGGCCGCACAGTGTGGCACGAGCCGGCGCCGGATGTGATGGAGTCTCTGCTCACCGCGCCCACGCACCCGACGCGCCGCCGGGTGGAGACATCGCTGTTGTGGTCGGCGCTGGGCGAAGTCCCGAAGCCCCTGCTCTATCGATGCATCACACGCGCTATTGAGCGGTCGCGCGCCCTGGGAGTGACAGTGGACGAGTTGCTCCGTGAAGGCCCGCAGGAAGCGCCAGGGAGCCCACAGACGCACGATGCGGCGGCTGACGCACAAGAAATGCCACGGAGG
>JAJYVM010000274.1 GCA_021792015.1 Bacillota bacterium
GCCGCGCGGGCAAGGACGTCTATGCCATCAGCGACATCTGCACGCACCAGGAGTATTTCCTGAGTGAGGGCAAGCTCGAGGGCACCACGATCGAGTGCCCCCGCCACGGCGCGCGGTTCGACGTGACGACGGGGAAGGTGAAGCGGCTGCCGGCCTTCAAGCCGGTCAAGACCTTCCCCGTGCGGATCGTCGACGGAGACGTGCAGGTGAAGATCTGACCGGGGTTCCGGCGCTTACCACGGTCGACGTGGTAAATTACCACACCAACGGTGGTAACGCGACGTGGGCTTCGCACCGGCGTCCGGACCGCACGCGCCTCTTCTGGCCTGCATCGCGACCGCGATGCGATCTTGACCATCCGCGCCACCCCTTTCGGGCCCGCCACGCATGCCGCGTTTCCATCCCTCAGCGCACCCCCCGTTTCCCGTGGGTCCCCACGGGTTACCCGCGAGGGTCCCACCCTGCCGTGGTGGCGGCAAAGCGCAAAGGCCCAGCGTCAAGGTGTGGGGCTTGGCCCCAGCTGAGCCCCGGAAAGGCGGTGGCGCATTGACCCTGTCGCAGGCAGAACGCACGCGGATGCACCTTCCACCGGCTGTGGCGCTGGACATGTACCGCAGGATGCACAAGATCCGCCAATTCGACGAGATCGCGCGCGCGCTGATCTACGGCCTGCGCGGCGAGGTGCCGGAGCCGGAGTACCTGATCCCGCTGGGCCAGGCGGACATCAAGCGCGCCGGCTCCGATGTCACCGTCGTCGCCGTCGGGCACCTGGTCCACGAGGCGCTGCAGGCGGCCGACCAGCTGGCCGCCGAGGGCATCTCCGCCGAGGTGGTCGACCCGCGCACGCTGTATCCGCTCGACGTCCCCTCCATCCTGGCCTCCGTGCACAGGACGGGCCGCCTCGTGGTGGCCGACGACGGCTACCGCTTCTGCAGGTTCGGCTCCGAGGTGGCGGCGATCGCGGCCGAGCGGGCATTCGACGCCCTCAGGGCCCCCGTCGCCCGTGTGAGCCGGCCGCAGCTGCCGGTGCCATACAGCCCGCCGCTGCTGAAGGAAGTGACGCCGGCGGCCGCCCACGTCCACGCGGCGGTCCGCAGGGTCGTCGGCAGGCCCGTCTCCGTCGGGTAGCGGCCACCCCCATGGTCGACGTGAAGCTGCCGCGGCTGGGCGCCAGCATGACGGACGCGGACATCGTCGAGTGGCTGAAGCGCCCGGGCGACCGGGTGCAGGTCGACGACGAGCTGGTGCGGATCGAGTCGATCAAGGCCTCCGACGTCGTGACGGCGCCGGTCGCCGGCCGGCCGGCCGAGATCCTCGCCCCCGCGGGCGACACCGTCAAGGTGGGGGCGGTTCTGGCGCGGATCGACGAGATGGCCTGAGGGGAAGGGCGGGGTCCGCGCTGCGGGCCCCGCCCCTGAAGCCCCCGCGGGGGAAGGGCGGTGACGATGAGCCAGCCGCCGACTGCCGACCACCGCGTCATCGCGCGGAAGGGCATGCGCGGCAAGATCGCCAGGCGCATGCACAAGAGCCTGGCCGGCATGGCCCAGCTCACGCTGGAGGCCGCGGCCGCGGGCGATGCCGTGGTGCGCCTGCGCGAGCGCAACGCCCACCAGGGCAGGCCGCTGGCCTACGACGACATCCTGATCGCCGCCGTGGCCCGGACCCTGTGCCAGCACCTCCGGCTCAACGGGGTGCTCGTCGACCAGGAGATCCGCCTGTACCGCGAGATCCACATCAGCCTGGCGATCGCGCTCTCCGAGGGGCTTGTGGCGCCCGCGTGCTCCATGCCGACCGGCTCGACCTCGCCGCCATCGCCGACCGGCGGGCCGACCTCGTCCGGCGGGCGGGCGCGGGCCTGCTGAGCGTCGACGAGATGACGAGCGGGACCTTCACCATCACCAACCTGGGGCTCTACCGCATCGACCACTTCACGCCGGTGGTCAATCCGCCCCAGATCGCGATCCTGGGCGTGGGGCGCATGGCGCGGCGCCCGCCGGCGGCGCCCGACGAGGTCGCTCTCGGCGCGGACCACCCTGCCGCTTTCGCTCACCTTCGACCACCGCGCCGTCGACGGCGCTCCCGCCGCCGCGTTCCTGCAGGACCTCTGCGAGGCCCTGGAGCGCGCGGACGAGGCACTGGCGTAGCCGGCGCGTCCGGCGCGCGACTCTAATCCGCCGCCCTGTCCGCCGTCGCCTCCCTGAGCATGGCGTTGGCCAGGAGCGGCCAGACGGTGTCCTCCATGGGCGGGTTGTGCAGCCCGGCCCGCACGTCGCGGTAGTACCGCTCGATGGGCAGGGCCCGCGTCAGCCCCGGCGCCCCGACGACCCGCATGGCCTCGTCCACGGCCGTGAGCCCGGCCTGGATGGCGATGCTCTTGCAGGCGGCCAGGGCCGGCCCCAGGGCCGCGCGCCCCGCCGGCGGGCTGGCATCCCACCGCTCCGCCAGCGTGAAGAGCAGCGTGCGGGCCGGCAGCAGCGCCATCTCGATGCGGGCCAGGCGCTCCTGCACGTGCGGCGCCTCGCCGATGGGCGCCCCCATGCTGTTGGTCTGCCGAGAGGCCGCGAAAGCGGCCGCGAAATCCCGCGCCGCCTGGGCGACCCCCAGATACACCGCCGGCGTGTGCAGCGCCCAGCCGGCCCCATTGCTGTGCCCGGGCTTCGGCGCCGTGTCCAGCCGCGCATCCGCCGCGAGCCGCGCCCCGTCCAGGACCAGGTCGTCGCTGCCGCTCGACCGCATCCCGATCGCGTCCCAGGTGGCCTCGACCCGCACCCCCGGCGCTCCCGCCGGCACCAGGAACTGCGCCACCCCGTCCTCGACCGCGGCGCTGACGATGAAGCGCGCCAGGGCCGGCGCCGCCGTCACGTAGACCTTGCGCCCATCGAGCACCCAGCCGTCCCCGTCGCGCCGCGCCCGCGTGGTCGGCCGCCCGCCGCGGCTGGGGCTGCCGGTCGCGTGCTCGGAGGCCGCCGAGTTCAGCAGCCCCCCGTCCCGCACCGCCGCCCGGAAGACCGCCGCCCGCTGCGCGTCCGACCAGGCCCCGCTCTCGGCCAGCTTGCCGATGTTGCTGAGGTGCCAGCCCAGGGCCAGCGCCGTCGAGCCGTCGGCCCGCGCCAGCCGCTCCAGCAGCAGCACCGTGGTGAGCACACCCTCGCCGCGCCCGCCAAACTCGACCGGCGCCGTCAGGCCGAGCAGCCCGGCCTGCCGCAGCTCCGCGAAGTTCTCGAAGGGGAAGCTGGCCTCGCGGTCGTGTTGCGCCGCCCGGTCCGCAAAGCCCGTCGTCAGCCCCTCGGCCAGCCGCAGCACCGCCCGCTGCGCCTCCGTGCGGCAGAAGCTCTCCGCCGGCAGCATCAGCGCCCCGCGCCCCTGGGCAGCGCCGCCCCGCCGCCCGCAGCCAGGGATGACGGAGGCCCTGCGTGATGCAGCAGGCGGTGGATGGCGGCGACCAGAGCCGCCACCCCGGGGGCGAGGTCGGCCTCGCGGATGTCGAAGGTGCGCGTGTGGTGGCCGCTCGGGAGGTCGGTGCCGATGCCGGCGTAGGTGGCAAGGCCGCCCCGCTCCTGCACGCGGCGCATCATGTAGGCGAAGTCGTCGCTGGCGCCGGCGTGCCAGGGCTCGGCCTCGGCGCGCAGGCCCGGCACGGCGGCGGCGGCCTCGGCCACAACGTCGGACAGGGCCCGGTCGCAGGGCGTCGTGGTGGCGCTGCCGGCGGCCACGACCTCGACCGAGCAGCCCTGCATGGCGGCCGCGCCTTCCAGCGCGGCCTTCGCACGCGCCACCATGTAGGCGTCGATGTCGGCAGTCTGCCCCCGCGTCTCCAGCATCAGGTAAGCGGTGTCCGCGATGATGTTGCGGCCGCTGCCCGCCCGCAGCACCCCGACGTTGATGCGCGAGGCGCCGCCGTGGTGGCGGGGGATGGCGTGCAGGGCCGTGACCGCCTGCGCCGCCGCCAGCAGGGCGTTGCTGCCCTGGTCCGGCTCGAACCCGGCGTGGGCCGCCTGCCCGTGGAAGGTGGCGTCGATCTTGGTCGTGGCGAAGAAGCCGTTCATGGCCGAGCGGAACTCGCCCGAGGGGATGCCGCAGCCGAGGTGGCACGACAGCAGGTAGTCGACGTCGTCGAGCACGCCGGCGGCCACCATGGGCAGCGCCCCCCGGCCGCCCTCCTCCCCCGGCTGGAAGATCAGGCGCAGCGTGCCGTGCATCTGCGCGCGCAGGGGCGCGAAGACCTCGGCGACGGCCAGGCCGATGGCCGTGTGGCCGTCGTGGCCGCAGGCGTGCATGGTGCCGGCGTTGGCGGAGGCGAAGCCCGCCTGGGCGGGGTGGTGGGCGGCGCCCTCCGCCTCGGGGATGGGCAGGGCGTCCATGTCCACGCGCAGGGCGACGGTCGGCCCCGGCAACGCGCCGTGCAGGTCGCCGACGACGGCCGTCATCCCGCCCTGCACGCGCTCCAGGAAGGCGGGGTCGGCCCCCTGCTCGGCGGCGCGGCGGGCATGGGCGTCCAGCTCCTCAGGGCTGGGGAGGCCGAGGCGCTTGGTGGGATCCAGGACCTGGGCGCCGATGCGGACCTCCCAGCCGAGATCGCTCAGGCGGCGGGCCGCCAGGCTCGCCGTCCGCATCTCGGTCCAGGCCACCTCAGGATAGCGGTGCAGGTCGCGGCGGACGGCGATGGCGCGGCGGCCGGCGGCCAGTGCCGCCTCCAGGGGCGGCGCGGCGGGATCCGTGGGCACGAAGAAGCCCCCTTGTTGCGGGTGGTCGGGCAAAGTCCCTCCCTACCATAATCAATCCCCGCGTGCGCGCGGGGGGGACCCGCGCTTACCATAATCCCCGCGTGCGCACGGGGGGGACCCGCGCTTACCATATCCCGAGGGGGCTTCCAGGTCAGTGGACCTGGACCATGGCTTGGACCACGGTGTGCCACATGGACTGCACAGCGATCCAGGCCTGGGCGAGCGATGGCTCCCCGGTCGTCCAGGCCGCCGCCGCGGCCGCCTTCACCGCCTCGCCCATCAGCATCAGCTGGTAGCCGCCAAGGGCCGCCAGGCCGAGGATGGCCAGGATGGCGATCGCCCGCGAGACAGGGTGGCGCGGCCGCCCGACGGCGGCTGGCTCCGGTCGCTCGGCGGATGATGCGGGCTCCCGCACGACGGACATCGGGATCGCCTCCTCTCCTGTGTCAGGTGATGGCCTGCGCGGGGCGGCGCGCCACCCACGCCAGCAGGGCGAAGATGAGATCGGGCCAGCGGATGTCCTGCCAGTCAAGGACCGGCACGTCGATCCCTCCTGTTGAAAAACCTTCGCGGTATGGGTGGACGAGCTGGGGGTCGGGGGCGGAAGCCGGCGGCTGCCGCGAAGGGGCGGCGACAAAAACCCGCGCTCACCAGCGCGGGTGCGAGAGAGGCGTCGCTTCGGCGGACGGATCCTGATCCGCCGCTACGGTCGCCCCCAGATAGGCGGCGACCGGCGGGGCCGCGTCGTCAGCGCGCCGCGGAGGCGGTCTCGGGCACGTCCACGCCCAGGTGGCGCAGCAGCGAGGCGGCCAGCGGCGCCACGTGCGGGTCGCCCGTCACGCAGAGC
>JAJYVM010000275.1 GCA_021792015.1 Bacillota bacterium
CCGGCTTCGGTCCGTTCGACGCTGACGGGGCGGGCGCGCATGCAACCTGGCGCGACTTTCTGCCCGCCGCGCCCGGCGGCGAGTGGGGCCATGCGGACATGGCGACCGTCGCGCGCATGTGGGAGGCCGTCACCGCCCTGAGCGGCGGCTGCCCGGAGATGCGCGGGCTGGTCCACGGCGACTTCGGCTCGGCCAACCTCATCTGCGAGGGCGACCGCATCACGGCCGTCATCGACTGGACCCTGGCCCTCCATGGCGATCCCCTCTCCGAGTGGGCGAACCTCGCCTTCCGGGACGAGCCACGGATGCGGCCGGTCCTGGCGCGGCTGAGCCCGGCGCGGGCCCTGCGGGAGCGGCTGCGCTGCTACCCGCTCCGGATCGGCCCGCAGGAGATCCACGCCGCCGCGGTGCAGGGCAACCCGGTCGACCACGGCTGGCTGCACCGGCGTTGCCGTCAGCTCCTGGCACCCTGAGGGCGCAGGTTGCGCCGTCCGGCGTGACGAACGGGCGGTCCGTGGGTGGCGGAGGCGGGCCTGCCGGTGCTGTTCACCATGGGCGCGACCCGGACGTGGGCCCTCACCGGCCCGGCGGGCGTGGCCTCGGCGGCGGCGGCCGGCCTGAGCGGCCAACCCGTCACGGTGTCCATCTCGGCCCGGGGCCGTAGGCAGGTGTTGGTGCGGGCGGGGCGTACGCCCCGCCCGCTCACGAACGAGCCGTTGGAACGGTCTCGCCGGGGCGACGGCAGGGGGTTTTCGCGGTGGGCGTCGACTGGATCGCGGTGGCCCGGCGGCTGCAGACGATTGCGCAGGCGGGGCTCACGTACGCGGGCGACCCCCACGACCAGGAGCGCTACGTCGCGCTGCGCGAGGTCGCGGCGGGGATCGTCGCGGCAGCGGGCGCAACGGGCATTGCGCAGGCGGGCGAGGTGCTGGCGCTCGAGCGCGGGTATGCGACACCCAAGGTGGACGTCCGGGCGGCCGTCTTCCGCGGGGGGCAGATCCTGCTGGTGCGCGAGCGGGCCGACGGGCTCTGGTCGCTGCCGGGCGGCTGGGCCGACCTCGGCGAGACCCCGGCCGAGGGTGCCGTACGGGAGGTGGCGGAGGAGGCGGGGCTCGCGGTGCGGCCCGTCAAGGTGCTGGCCGTGTGGGACCGCGACCGCCACGGGCACCCGCCGCTGCTCTGGCACGTGTACAAGATCTTCATCCGCTGCGAGCTGGCGGGCGGGGGTGGGGACGCGGCGGGCGGGCCGGCCGAGAACCTGGAGACCGACGGCGCCGGCTTCTTCGCGCGCGATGCGCTGCCGCCGCTCTCCACCGACCGCGTCACGGCGGCGGAGATCGCCCGGCTGTTCGCGCATCTGGACCGGCCGGACCTGCCGACCGACTTCGACGTGTGAGCGCCGGGCGCGGCGGCTCCGCGGGTGGACGCCAGGCGGTCTACGGGCGCGCGACGCGGTCTACGGGCGCGCGACGAGGAAGGCGTAGTGCTCGTCCGGGGGGCGCCAGGTCTCCGCGACGGTGAACCCCGCCGACTCGAGCCAGCCGCGGATGGTGGCCGGAGGCAGGCGGTCGGCCGTCTGCGCGCCGAGGCGGCGCGGCACATCGGGGTCGTAGTCGGAGACGGCGCCGCGGGCGCCGGGCGGCAGCACGCGGCCCAGGCGGTGGACGAGGGCCTCGGCGCCCTGGGTGCGGTGGAGGGCGTCGGCGATCACGAAGCGGTTGATGGCCGGGTCGGGCAGCGCGAACGCGGCGATGTCCCCGGCCAGGACGGTGTGGATGCCGCTCAGCCCGCGCTCGGCGATCTGGGCACGCAGGAACTCCAGGACGTCGGCACGGCTGTCGAGCGCCCAGACGCCGCCGGCCGGACCGACGCGGGTGGCGGCCAGCATGCTGACCAGGCCCGGGCCGCAGCGCACGTCCAGCAGCCGGTCGCCGGGGCCGACGCCAAGGTGGTCCAGCAACTCGACGAGAACGTGCTCCTTGGCGCGCTGGTTGGCGAAGAACCGTTCGAGGCCGGAGCGGGCGGCGTCGGGCTGCACGGGGAATCCCTCCGCTTCGTGACCGCCGGCGCGGCGGCGGCGTCCATGACCCATTTCGGCCCGCGCGGCGGGACCCCTGGTGGCATCGAGGCCTCACGCGGCTGGGTGGTGCGGTGGCGCCACGCGTCCCCCAGACCGGGGCCACGGGGTGGCGACGGCCCGGGCCGCGGGGCCGTGGGCCGTGGGCACTGAGTCTCGTCCGCGCGGCTTGCCGCGCGCTGCGTTTGGCGGCCGGTGACGGGAGATCCTGTGCAGTGGCGGAATTGCGCGGCCGTCCGCGCCGGCCAGCGTGGCGCCGCATGCAGGGGCGCCTGACGTCGTCGGGGGAGGGACCCGATGCCCATCCTCTCGGTCCTGCAGGTCGCGATCACCAACCTGCTGCTGAGCAGCGACAATGTGCTGCTCATCGCCCTCATGAGCGACCGGGTGCGCCGCGACGGGCGTTGGACTGCGCTCACCTGGAGCCTCGTGATCTCGCTTGCTCTTCAACTCGGCATCCTGCTGGTGATGGGCTACCTCTTCCGCTTCCAGCTGGTCCGTCTGGTGTTCGGCGTCGTCATCTGCGTCGTGGCCTTCCACCTCGTGCAGTCACACCGCACCCAGACCGTCGGGGCGACCGAAGATGGCATGCCGGCG
This sequence comes from Bacillota bacterium, assembly GCA_021792015.1. GTDB lineage: Bacteria > Bacillota > Sulfobacillia > RBS10-35 > JAJYVM01 > JAJYVM01. The sequence goes on from JAJYVM010000275.1 coordinate 2,675, forward strand.
GCGGTGGCCCGCATCACCGTCGGCAACCTCCTGATGAGCTTCGAGAACGAGGCGGCGCTCATCACCCTGGCGGCGGGCAACGCCTGGCTGGCGTGGGCAGGGGTGGTGCTGACGTCGCCGATCGTCTTCTTCGGCAGCCACCCCGTGGCCTGGCTGCTGCGGCGTTGCGCCGTCATCGTGTATGCGGCCGCCGTCTACCTCTTCAGCGTGGGAATCGGGATGCTGGGGGCCCTGCCGTTGATCGGCCGCGGGTACGGCGCGCCGGAGGTATGGGTCCTGACGGGCGTGTTCGGGGCCTATGCCGCCGTCGCGTTCGTCCGGCACCTGCGCGCTGAGCGGCAGCCCGACCCTGTGGCCTGAACCGTCACCCCCGGTTGGGATGAGGCTCCTCTCACGGCCGCGGCCACGGGATCAGCACGCTGCCGCCCGCCCCGACCTCGGCTTCACTCCGCGGCTTCTCCCACGCCAATCTGTGCCAGGCTGGCATCCCAGAGCCGGCGGGCGGTATCGCCGTCCCGCGCCTCCGCGCTCGGCGTGCGCTGCTGCCGGTCGGCGAAGTACCGGCCGGTCACCTCCGACAGCTCGGGCGCGTCCGCCAACCAAACCAGGGTGTCGGCGCCCCGCTCGGGGCTGCGCTGCAGCGGGCGCATGAGCCGCATCGCACCCCGCATGAGGGCCCCGTTGTTGAGGTTGAAGCCGGAGGCCACAAACCCGGGATGAAAACAGTTCGCCGTCACACCCGTGCCCTGCAGGCGCCGGGCCAGCTCGACGGTCATCAGGATGTTGGCCAGCTTGGACTGCCCGTACCGGGCGAAGCCGCCGTAACCATGCTCCGCGTTGAGGTCCGCGAACGGGATCCGGGCCCCGCGGTGCGCGGCCGATGAGGTCGTGATGATTCGCGCCGGAGCGCTCGCCCGCAGCAGATCCAGCAGGTCGTGCGTCAGAAGGAGCGGCGCCAGGTGGTTCAGCGCCCAGGTCATCTCGATTCCGTCCACCGACAGCAGGCGCCGTCCAAAGGCCGCGCCTGCGTTGTTGCAGAGCACATCAAGACGCGGATACCGCGCCCGGATCTCCGCGACCAAATTTCGCACATCGCGCTGGGACGAGAGATCAGCCAGCAGCACGTCGACCGTTGTGCCGGACCCGCCGGCCGCCCGGATCTGCCCGCTCGCCTGCTCCGCCCGCGCCTGGCTGCGGGCAACGATGCTCACGTGGGCACCCCTGCGCGCCAGCCCCTGTGCGGCGGCCAGGCCGATGCCGCCCGTCGCCCCCGTGATCACCACGCGCTTGCCCGCGACCCCGGTCCATGTCTCCACTGTCGGCACACCTCGCCACGCCACCCCGGTTGGAGGGCGGAAACGCCACCCTGACGCGTCGATTAGGGGGCCTGAACCGCAGGCTTGTCAAGGCGGCTCCCGCACGGTCGCTGCCCGCGGCAGTCCGCGGGAGCGCTGTCAGCGCAGGATCGGGGAGAGCGCCCTGTCCGCGAGCGTTTTGGCGCGTTCCTGTACGAGCACGCGGCGCGCCGCTGGGTTCCACACCCTGCAACGCACCGGTGCGCGGTGCGGCGGATGGATGTCCGGCACGGTGTCCGACGGTGCCCCGGCGTGCCGGCAACGTCACGCCTCTGCCGCCAGAAGGCACCAGGAGACGGCGACCCCGATCGCCTCCGCGCGGCTGAAACACTCCCGCGCCTCTTCGGCCTCGGCCGGGCTCAGACCACGCAGCAGCGTCTCGCCGAGCGGCGGCTCACCGGCCACCGGACGCGTCGCCTGCACGCCGGCGATCAGCTCCGGCGTGGCATCCAACAGCGATATCTGCTGCGAGTGCTGCATCCGCACCTGCCGGAACGGGCTGTCCCGGAGGGCGCGCCAGTAGTCCGCGACCCCCATGCGCCAGGGAAGCGCCCACCAGTTGGCCTCGAGCTTGCGCCGCAGGCGTTCGGGCATGGCACGCGGCACCGGCGCCGGGTCGTCCAGCGGCGTCGCCTCGAAGAAGCCGATCCGTCCGCCCGGGAGGAGCGCTCCGTGCAAGGTGCGCAGCACCGCGGGCAGGTCCGTACCCATGTACTGGAGCACCGATCGGCCGCACGCTGCGTGGACGCGCAGGTCGGAGGGCAGCGGCGCGCGGAGATCCTGGCAGAGCCACCGGACCCGCGCGGCATCGGCCGCCGGCACCCGGGTCTCCAGACTCTGGCGTGCGCGCTCGACCAGCCCCGCCGATCCGTCCAGGGCGACGACGCCACCGCCGGGCGTTGCAGCCAGCAGGCGTGGCAGCCAGTCGCCTGCACCGCAGCCGACCTCCAGAACGGTCTGCCCCGGTTGCAGCCGGAGCTCCGCCTCCACGGCCTGGCGGGCTGTCTCGATGAACTGCAGACCGGTCTGGCGCTCCTGCGCGCTCGAGCCGTGGTGCCGGCCCTCCAGGAGCCACTCTTCCCAGATGTCCAACTGACAACCTCCCAACGGCCGGCGGCGCCTGCACGTCCCTCGCCCACCGACGTGCCCTTCGCCTTCGGATGGGCGACCGTGCCGCGCGCCGCTGCGCTCGCCGCCGTCCCGGCACCCGGACAACTCTACCAAACCTGGCTCAGCCCGATGACGATCGAATGACACCCAAGCCGGCGCTGGCAGAGGCGCGTGGCTGCGACGGAGTCCCGGCAAGCCGGTCGGCCGCGCGTGTGCGCAGCGGGGGGAACTCGCCGCGGAATCAGGGCACCCTGGCCCCGACCGCCCTCAACCCGCGGCAAAGCGCGGGGACCGTCCGAGATGCCACGCATCAGACGATTCGACGTCCCACCTCGCTATCCGTTGCGACCTCGGGGGACGCGGAGGTGGTCAGCGCCGGTCACCCCTTGCCGGTCGACGTCCCCGACGACATCGACAG
>JAJYVM010000276.1 GCA_021792015.1 Bacillota bacterium
GTCAGCGGCTCGGTCTCGGGGGGGCTGCGCCCGGGGCGCACCGGCAGCTCGACCACCGCACCCTATGCGGGTCCGCGGTCCAGGGTTTCCAGGGCCGCCGCCACGGCGGCCACGACCTCTCCGTCCTCCCCGTCGAGCAGCGTGCGCGGGTCGAGCACCAAGGCGGCGTCCTGCACGCGCGCCAGCACGGGCGGCTCCCCCGTCCGCAGGGCCGCCGCCAGCCCCTGGGCGGACTGCGCCTCCCCCGCGACCCGCAGCCGCACGACCCGCGTCGGCAGGTCCACGACGGGGAGCGAGCCGCCGCCGGCCCGTGAGACATCGTCGGCGAGCTCCACGGCCAGCCGGTCCCCGCACCGAGCGCGGATGCCCGCCGCGAGCGCCTCCGCCGCGGCCGCCAACTCGTCGCCGGTGCGGCCGAGCATGACGAGCGCCGGGATCTCCGTCCGCGCCCGCCCCGGCTCGCCGTATGCGCGCAGGGTGGCCTCCAGCCCGGCAAGGGTCATCTTGTCGGGCCGCAGGGCCCGCGCCAGGGGGTGGTGGCGGCAGCGCGCGACGAGGTCCGCCCGCCCGCAGATCACGCCGGCCTGCGGCCCCCCCAGCAGCTTGTCGCCGCTGAAGGTGACGATGTCGGCGCCGGCCGCCACGGCCGAGGCCACCGTGGGCTCGCCGGCGATCTCCTCCAGGGTGCCGCTGCCGAGGTCGTAGAGCAGCGGCAGCCCCGCCCCGTGGGCGATGGCCGCCAGCTCCTCCGTCCCGACAGCCGCGGTGAAGCCCTGGACCCGGTAGTTGCTGGGGTGCACGCGCAGCAGGGCGCCGGTCTCCCCTCCGATCGCCGCCCGGTAGTCGCCCGCGTGGGTGCGGTTGGTCGTCCCCACCTCGCGCAGGTGTGCCCCGCTCTGGGCCATCACGTCCGGCACCCGGAAGCTGCCGCCGATCTCCACCAGCTCGCCGCGCGAGATCACGACCTCGCGCCCGGCCGCCAGCGCCGCCAGGACCAGCAGCACGGCCGCCGCGTTGTTGTTGACCACCATGGCGGCCTCGGCCCCGCAGAGGCGCCGCAGCAGGGGGGCGGCGTGGCTGTGCCGGGACCCGCGCTCGCCGGTGGCCAGGTCCAGCTCCAGGTTGGTGTACCCGGCGGCCGCCTGGGCGACGGCGGCGATGGCCGCCCGTGAGAGGGGGGCCCGGCCGAGGTTGGTGTGCAGGACGACGCCGGTGGCGTTGATCACGCGGACCAGGCTTGGCCGGTCCAGGGCCTGGGCGCGCCGCGCGACAGCGGCCGCAAGGTCAGGAAGCGGCACGGGCACCCCTTCGCGCGCGCCACGGCGCGCGTCGAGCTCCTCCCGGGCGGCGCGCGTGACCACGCTGCGACCGATCGCCGCCGCCAGCTCAGGCAGCGGCGGCTCCGCAAGCAGCCGGTGGATGGCGGGCAGGCGCCGGCGCGGATCGCGCGCGGATGGCTGCGGCATGGCGGTCCCGGCCTAGGCCCCCGGCTCCTCGGAGCCGTGCGCCGTCGGCTTGGGCGGCTCCGGCTCCCCACCCGGCTCGTCGCCCGTGTCCGGCTCCTGCCCGGCGTCGGTCCCCTGCTCGCCCTCGATACCGCGCCCGAGCGAGTCCATGAGGGTCGGGGCTGGCACCTCGGCCAACCCGGGACCGTCCGCCGCCAGCGCGGTCAGGGCGTGCTCGTTGACCTGCAGCCGCCACCGCCTGGCGAAGTAGGCGATCGCGAACAGGAGCGGCGAGAACCACTGCGTGAGCGTGACGAAGCCGATGCCGTACGTGTGGTTGACGTAGTGGATGATGTAGGTCGGGTTCGCGCGGAACGCCTCGGTGCAGAAGCGCATCACCGTGTACCACAGGAAGAAGTTCCAGAAGAAGAAGCCGTCCGGCGGCGCCGGCTCCTTGCGCGAGTTGCGCAGGAAGCTGTAGAGAAGGATGGCGCCCATGATCATCTCGTAGATCTGCGCCGGCTGGCGGCCGAACCAGAAGGCCGAGTGGTGGCCGAGGATCTCCTGGTTGAAGATGTTGCCGATGCGGACCAGCATGATGCCCCAGCAGATGCCGTAGACCGTGGCGTCCATGACGGGCCAGAACGGCTTCTTGACGCGCCGGCTGTACCACAACACGCCGAGGATGCCCCCGCCGAGGGCGCCGTGGATCGAGAGGCCGCCCAGGTAGACCTCGGGGATCTGCCAGGGGTAGTGGATGTAATACCCCGGGTTGGTGAAGACAAACACCAGCCGGGCGCCGATGATGCCGCAGACGATGGCCACCAGGGCGATGTTGTACACATAGTCCTCGCTGAGCTTGGGCGCGAGGCGCTTCACCATGTACCAGATGCCGATCGCCATGGACACGGCCATGAAGAAGCCGTACCAGCGGACCCCGAAGCTGCCGATGTGGAAGATGTACGGATTGATCCCCGGGATGTACATGGTGCTCCCCTTCCGCCCCCTAGGTCGCGCGCGGATGCGCGCTGCGGTAGACCTCGCGCAGCCGTCCCTGGCTCAGGTGGGTGTACACCTGGGTGGTCGAGATATCCGAGTGGCCAAGCATTTCCTGCACGGCGCGCAGGTCCGCCCCCGCCTCGAGCAGGTGTGTCGCGAAGCTGTGGCGGAGGACGTGCGGGGTGAGCGGCTTGTCGATGGCGGCCGCCAGCCCGTGCTTTTTGAGGATCTTCCAGAACCCCTGGCGCGAGAGGCGGTGCCCGCGGAGGTTGACGAACAGGGCCGGCTCGTCCGCGTCGTGCACGAGGCGGTGCCGGGCCTCCGCCAGGTAGCGCAGCAGCCAGTGGCGCGCCACCTCGCCGACTGGGACGATCCGCTCCTTGCTGCCCTTGCCCATGCAGCGCAGGCAGGCCTGCTCGAAATCGACGCTGTCGAGATCGAGGCCGCACAGCTCCGAGACGCGAACGCCCGTGGCGTAGAGGATCTCCAGCATCGCGCGGTCGCGAAGGGCGGCGGCGCTGCCCTCCCCCGGACGCTCGAGCAGGGCCGCGACGTCGTCGATCGCCAGGACCCGCGGCAGCCGCCGGCGCGCGCGCGGGGAAGCCAGTGCCGCGGTCGGGTCATCCATATCGGGCTTGTCCCCGGCGAGAAATCTGAAAAACGCCCGGAGCGCCGCCAGGCGGCGCGAGATCGTGGCGGGCGAGCGCCCGAGGCGCTGCAGCGCCACCAGGTAGGCGGCAATGCCCGTCCGGGTGGCCTCCGTCCCCGTCCTGGCGCAGAACGCCGCGAAGTCACGCAGATCACGCCCGTAGGAGTCGAGCGTGTTGCGGGCAAGCCCGCGCTCGACGGCCAGGTAGTCGAGGAACTGGCCGATTCGCTCCTGCTCGCGGGCCAAGCTCTCCGCCGCTGCGGCTCCCCCCCGGCTCAGCCGAGCGCGGCCTCCAGGGCCACGTACGGCATCCCGTGCGCCTCGGCCACGGCCTTGTACGCGACCTGGCCGTTCCAGGTGTTGACGCCTCGGCCCAGCGACGCGTTCTCGCGCAGGGCCCGCTCCGGCCCCTTGTCCGCCAGCTCGAGGGCGTAAGGCAGCGTCGCATTGGTCAGGGCCAGCGTCGAGGTGCGCGGAACGGCACCCGGCATGTTCGCCACCGCGTAGTGGACGACGCCGTGGCGGACGTACGTGGGCTCCGTGTGCGTGGTGATGCGGTCGATGGTGGCGATCGAGCCGCCCTGGTCGATGGCGACGTCCACGATCACGGAGCCGGGGCGCATGGCCCGCACCATGTCCTCGCTGACCAGCTTGGGCGCGCGCGCCCCCGGCACCAGGACGGCACCGATCAGCAGGTCGGCGTCCTTCACCGCGTCGGCGATGGCGTACGGCGTGGACATCAGCGTGGTCAGGCGCGGCCCGAAGAGGTCGTCGAGCTGGCGCAGGCGCACGGGGCTGATGTCCAGGAGCGTCACGCGGGCGCCCATGCCGGTGGCGATCTTGGCGGCGTTGGTGCCAACGGTGCCGCCGCCGATGATGACCACGTGGCCGGGGCTGACGCCCGGCACGCCCGCCAGCAGCACCCCGCGGCCGCCCTGCGGCCGCTCCAGGAACTGCGCCCCGACCTGGACGGCCATGCGGCCGGCCACCTCGCTCATGGGCTCGAGCAGGGGCAGCGAGCCGTCCGGGCGCTGGACCGTCTCGTACGCGACGGTATCGACGCGCGTGTCGACCAGCTTGCGGGTCAACTCGGGCTCGGGCGCCAGGTGCAGGTAGGTGAACAGGCAGAGGCGCGGGCGGAAGTAGGGATACTCGATGGGCTGGGGCTCCTTCACCTTCACCACGAGGTCGGCCGACCAGGCATCACCGGGCTCGGGGACGATCGCCGCGCCGGCTTGGCGGTACTCGTCGTCCGTGAAGCCGCTGCCCACGCCCGCCCCGGTCTGGACGGCCACGCTGTGGCCGTGGGTCACGAGCTGGTGGGCGCCGGCCGGCGTCAGGGCCACACGGTCCTCACTCGGCTTGATCTCCTTGGGCAGGCCGATCCGCAATGCGAGCATCCTCCCGTGGCGCGTCGTGCCGGGACATCATATTTATGTCACATCGCCCCAGGGGAGTCGAGCGGTCCAGCAAACACCCGCCGCACCCGGATTGCAGGCTGGGCGGCCCTCCCAGACGGGGCGCCTGGGTCACGCGTGGTCACACCTGGTCGCGAGCGGTCGCGAGCGGTCGCGAGCGGTCGCCGGCCGTCTGAGCCCGGCGTGTCGATGCGCGGGGCCGCGCGCATGGCCATCGCACCGCCGCCGCCGGACCGCCGCATGGCTACCGCTTCAGGCAGCCGCGGCCGGTGGGCCGCGGGAAGCGTCCCGATCCTTTCGGCCACCAACTCCATCCCACTCGCGCCCGGTGCGGCGAGCGAGTGCAATCTTGGCGCATCCGCCCCGGCGCTGGCCGCCTTCGAGCCGAGCACCCATTGCCGTGCGGGCGACAGCCGGTTCATCTTCTGTGCCGTTTTCCACCCGGATCAAGAGGCGGCGGGGTCTCCCCCGCCGCCTCCTTCACCCCTTGATTCAAAGCGTCAGTGCCGACCGGGCGCGCGCGGACCTGGCCTTTGGGACTGCGGCCGCACCGTCAGCGTCACGCTGTGGCTGGTGCCGTCGCTGACCTTGATCGTCAGGGTCACGCTCCCGCCGCTGATGTTCTGCTTCCGCAGGCTCAGCAGGTACTGGTAGCGCCCGCCCTGCGCGCGGAAGGCATCCCCCTGCCTGGATCCGCCCAGCGCCACGCAGTTTAGGCTCTGGTTGCCGTTGCTCCGGCCTTTCGGTTCCGGAGTGTCGCGTTCCGCGGCCATGCCTGGTTTGCCGCGTGGGCATGACTTCCTCGGACCCAGGGTCGCAGCCAGCGCCCGGCAACACGGTTCCCACCGGCTCGGCTCCGTCCGGCCTCCGCCACAGCGGCTGTACCCGCAGCTCTGGCAGGTGGCTAACCTCGGCGAAGACCGGGGCCGCGTCGCCGCACTGCGGGCAGATGTCCATCCAGGTGCTCCGCCGGCTCGCGCAGGGCGCCGCTCACCGCTCCGTCGCCGCTCGGTGCCTCCGGCTCCGCCGCGCCG
>JAJYVM010000277.1 GCA_021792015.1 Bacillota bacterium
GCGGTAGTCCCCGATCAGCCCGAGGCGCGCCTGCTCGAAGATCGGGGCGTCCTTGTCCGTATTGATGGCGGCGATGTTCTTGGCCGCGGCCACGCCCGCCATGTGCTGACTGGCCCCGGAGATGCCCACCGCGATGTAGAGGTCGGGGCGGACACTCTTGCCCGTCTGGCCGATCTGCCAGGACGCGGGAACCCAGCCCTCGTCCACGGCCGCCCGCGAGGCGCCGACCGCAGCGCCGAGGACGTCCGCCAGCTCCTTCAGGATGGAGAAGTTCTCCGGCCCGCCGAGGCCGCGCCCTCCGGAGACGACGACCTTGGCGTCCTGCAGCGACGGGCCCTCGCTCTGCTCGGCCACCTTCTCCACCCGCTGCGGCCAGCGCTCCGAGCCAGATGTATCGACCGAAAGCGCCACGGGCGCGCCGGCCCCCGATGCCTCCGGCGCACTCAGCACCCCCGCCCGCACACCGATGACCTTGATCGGTGCGGTCAGTTCCACGACGGCCGTGGCCTTGCCGCCGAAGACCGGTCGCTGACAGCGCAGCCCATCGCCCGCGACCTCGACGCCGGTGCACTCGGTGCAGATGGCGGCGCCAAGCCGGCTCGCCAGGCGCGGTGCCCACTCCCGGCCCCGGGAATCGGCGGCGAGCACCACCACGTCCGCGCCGGCCTCACGCACGGCCGCCTCGATGGCGCGCAGGCCAGCCTCCGCCCCCGAGCGCTCAAAGAGGGGATCTTCCCAGACGTAGGCCGGCGACGCGCCGTGCGCCGCGCACGCCTGGGCCACGTCCGCCGCGAAGGACAGCGAAGCGCCGCCCAGCGCCAGAAGCTCCAGCCCACCCCTGCCGGTGACCACCGCCAGCGCCTTCACAGCACCTTCAGCTCCCTCAGCTTGCGCACGAGGTTCGTCGCCTTCTCGGCCGCCGTCTTGCCGTCGACGAACTCGCACTTGCTGCTCTTATCCGGGATGAAGAGATCCACCAGGGCGGCGCCGCTCACCCCGTCCGCCCCCCCGAGGTCGGCAGCGGTGAACGTCGTGATCGGCTTGCGGTGCGCCATCATCACGTCGCGCACCTTGGCCAGGCGCAGCACGTTGCCCTCGCCGTTGGTCACCGTGACGACCACCGGGCTCGCCGCCTCCACAATCTCGTACCCGTCCTCGACCTCACGCCGCAGGCGGACCCTGCCGCCCTCCGCGGGCGTGATCTGCGACACGAGCGTCACGCAGGGCCACTCCAGGGCTTCGGCGACCATCGAGCCCACCTGGCCCGACTCCCAGTCGCCGGCCTGGCGTCCACAGAGCACCAGGTCGACCCCCGGCGTCAGCTTGCGCACGGCCGCCGCGATCAGCGCCGCCCGTGCCTGGGCGTCGACGCCGTCCAGCTCGCCCTCGGACACCAGGACCGCCTGGTCCGCCGTCACCGCCAGGGCCTTGCGCAACACCTCTTCCGCGCCCTTGGGCCCGATGGTCAGGGCCGTGACACTTCCGCCGCTCTGCGCCTCGCGCAGCCGCAGGGCCGTCTCCAGCGCGTTCCCGTCAAAGATGCTCATGACAAGCGGCGCGCCCGCCACGTCCGGCCGCCGTGCCGCGCGGTCCACCCGGAACGCCCGCGGCGGGATATCCTGGTCCAGCACCTGCTTGATGCACACCACCGAATGCACGCTTATCCGGCCTCCTCCTCCGCGCCGAGGGCCGCTGCCGCAGACAGCGCCTCATCGTGCCGCCACAGCCACATCCTGCATGGTGATCATACCGAACGAGCAGGCGGCGGTCACGCTCGCGCGGTTGCGCCTGGCTCGAGCGGCTTCGGGCCGCTGCCGGTCCTGCGGCGCGCTCCGGCGGGCACCCTCCGCGGGCCCGCCTTCGGGCCGAACGGTGTTGTGCCACTTCGGCCTGCGGTGCATGCCGGGACGGCCGCGCCGTGAGGCCGGACAGGCCGCACAGGTGCACGCGACCCTTCCCGGGCGTGCTGGGTGAAAGCGACGCTACCGGCTTACCGCGGCCGCGCAGGCGATGGCGGTCACGGCTGCGCCTGTCCCGCAGCCTCCCCGGCGTCGCGGCCGCCTTCGGGTCCAAGGATCGCGTCCGCAAGGATCTCGGCCACGTCGCGTACCTGCATCCCGCCGGCGGCCTCGCCGGGCGCCCCGGCCGGGGCATCGCGCTCCGTGCCCGTGGCCTTCACGCCGTCTTCCATCATGATGAGACAGAACGGGCAGGCCGTCGCCAGGACGCTCGCACCGGTGTCCCGCGCCTGGCGTGCACGCAGGATATTGACCCGTGCGTCGGCCGGCTCGTCCGTGAAGGCGTGGCCCCCGCCAGCGCCGCAGCAGAACGACATGGTGCCGGAGCGCCGCATCTCGACGAGCCGGCCCCCGGCCGCGGCGGCGACATCGCGCGGACCGGCGAACTGGCCGTTGTAGCGGCCCAGGTAGCAAGGATCGTGGAGGGTGACCGTTGCCGGCTGGGCGCCGGCGGGTCCGCCCGCCACGCTGGGCAGCCGACCCTCCCGGACCAACTCGGCCAGGAATTCGCTGTGATGGGTGACGGTGAAGTGCCCGCCGAAGTCCGGATACTCGTTGCGCAGGGTGTTGCAGCAGTGCGGGCACGTGCTCACGATGCGGCGGAAGCGGCGCGCAGAGAGGGTCTGCACGTTCGTCGCCGCCTGCATCTGGAACAGGTACTCGTTGCCCATGCGCCGCGCCGGATCGCCCGTGCACGTCTCATCGTCCCCCAGCACGGCGAACGGCACGTCCGCCTTGCGCAGCAGGTGCACCAGGGCGCGGAGCACCCGCCGGTTGCGCGCATCGAGCGCCGCCGTGCAGCCAACCCAGAGCAGGACATCCGTCTCCTCGCCCGGAGCCAGCACGGGGACGTCCAGACCCTCCGCCCAATCCATCCGCGACGCCGCGGCGCCGCGCCAGGGATGTCCCCGCTCTTCGATCGAGCTGATCGCAACAGCCATGCCCGCCGGCATCTCCCCAACATCCATGGCGAGGTGGCGACGCATGTCGACGATCTTCTCCATCGGGTCAATTCCGAGCGGGCAGGCCTGAACGCATGCGCGGCAGGTCGTGCAAGCCCAGAGCGCCTCCTCGCTGACGACTTCGCCGACCAGCGGCTGCTCCAGCACGGCGGCGCGCGGACCGAGGTCCTCGGCACTGGCGCCCGCCGCGACCCGCAGGGCCACGGGGCCCTTGGCGTGCAGGTGGTGCTTGAGGCCGACGATGATCTCCTTGGGCGAAAGCGGCTTGCCGGCCGCGTAAGCCGGGCAGACATCCTGGCAGCGCCCGCACTCAATGCAGGCAAGCAGATCGAGCAGACCCTTCCAGGTGAAATCCTCAAGCTTGGCCGCACCGAAGGATTCCGCCTTCTCGTCCTCGAGGTCGACGGCGGGTAGCTGGCCCTTCGGCTTGATCGGCTCAAGGTAGAGGTTGAAGGGCGCCACGAGCAGGTGCATGTGCTTGGAGCGCGGCAGAAACCACATGAAGGCTCCGAGGTCGACCAGGTGGCCCCACCAGAATATGTCGTACCAAATCTGGCGCCCGGCGGGCGAAGCGTGCAGGAACAGCGGCGCCACCATTCCCGCAAGCCAAGCGTACGGCGCGCCGTGGCCGGTCAGGACGAGCCTGAGCGTCTCGGTGCCGAATTCGGTGACCACCAGGCCCGCAATGAAGAGGAGGACGTAAAGGGACTCGGGCGCCGTGGACAGCCGGCGCGGGCGGCCGACGTAGCGGATGAGGGCGAACACGACACAACTCGTGAAAACGAGGATATAGACGAGGTCGATCAGCACCAGGATGGGCCCGCTCATGAAGGGCAGGCGGAGCGATGGGTCGACGCCCTCCAGGAAGATCTCCAGATTGTTCAGCTGCATGAAGATGAAGCCGTAGAACATCCACACGTGCATCACGCCGGGCAGGCGGCTGCGGCCGGTCGTGAGGATCTTCGTCGCGCCGAACACCTGGCGGAGCATGTTGCCCAGGCGGGCGGCCGGACTGCCGCCGACCGGATACGGCCTGCCCATCGTGACGATCCAGCGGTACTTGGCATGCAGCGGGACAATGAAGCTCGCGAGCGCGAGCGCAAAGGCGACAATGAAGATTAGGTTCCCAGGGATGCCAAGATACTGGAGTCCGCTCGGCACCAACGCGATCCCTCCTCAGCGACCCTCTCCGGCAGACGAGGGCGTGACGCGCCGGACCCGGCGCACCGGCATGCGGCGCGGGTCTGCCCTTCAAGAGAACAGAAGGACGCCCTCGCGCGCGCCAGGTCCACCTGCGCGAGCCGTCCCTCGCGACACGCACGCACGTGCAGCCGCCGCTCGCGCCGCACGCTGCCAATGCCTCACTGTTCCTTTGGATACCACGTGACGGGCACGCCGGCTAGCCTCAATACGCAACAACAATGGGCACGACGGGACCCGGCGCGCAGGTGAGCTCGCGCGACCAAATGCAAGATCTCTCGCCAAAATCCGGCTGGCGCGGGAGAGGTCATTCGACAGGGGAACTGCTTTGAAGACCCGCACCACGCCCCCTGTGGGAATCGCGGGACCGCCGGCTTCCCGCCGGTGCTTGCGGGCGCAGGTCCCCGTCCCGGGCGGTCCCGCTCAGCGCCTGCGGGCCGCTCGGCCCGATTGGCGCGACCTGGGATGTCGCCGCACGCGTCCATGTCCGGCGATGTCCCTGCGCGAAACGGTTGCCGCGTCAGGAACAGGCTGCACTGGGGCTTACCAGTCGATCTGACTGTGGATACCTGCCGTGGTAGCCTCTGCCCGAAACGCCGAAGCCTCGCCGCAACGCCGGCGGGGCGCGGGGAGCTTCCCGAAGCCAGGGATGACGGAAGCTGCGCGGGATGCGCCGGGGGTGAATCCGCGGATCCGGACCGCGGAGGGGAGCCTTCCCCCCAACCGGTAGCCAGCGACGGCGAAGGCCATGCCGCTGCATCCACCCCGCGGGCGTGGAGGGAGGGCGCCAATGCGCGCCACAGCAAGATCCGTGTTGATCGGCCTCGGCCTCGCAGGGTGCATGCTCGTCGGCCCCGCCGCTTTCGCCGCAACCGTGTCCGGCCCCGTCGGGAGCACCGCGCTGTCCCAGGGCGACTCGGGCTTCGCGGTGCGGGTCCTGCAGGGCGACCTCGCTCAGTTCGGCGACTACGCCGGCGCCGTCACCGGCAGCTTCGGGGCCAGCACCGCCGCGGCGCTCGGCAAGTTCCAGAGCGCCCACGGGCTCACCGCCTCAGGCGTGATGGACGCGGCCACGTTCCAGGCGATCAAGGCGGCCCTGAACCTCGGCGGCGCCGCGACAGGCGCCACGAGCGCGTCCGCCGGCAGCACGGCGACCACCGCCAGCCACGGCAGGATGTATCGCGGTCACCGCACGGCAGGAGCGGGCGGCCGCACGAGCGGGTCGGCCGGCAACGGCGCAACGCATCGCGCCAACGGCGCGACGAGCACCGCCGGCACGACCACCTCGACGACCGGCGCCGGCAACGGCGGCTCCGGCTCCAGCACGGGCGCGACGACGTCGTTCGTGCAGGGCACGGC
>JAJYVM010000278.1 GCA_021792015.1 Bacillota bacterium
GCGGAACGTGGCGCTCCGCATCTTCGAGCCGCCCCGCTTCTTCGAGGCCCTGCTCCGGGGCCGCCGGGGCGAGGAGGCGCCGGACATCACGGCGCGGGTCTGCGGCATCTGTCCCGTGGCCTACCAAATGAGCGCGTGCGCGGCCATCGAGACCGCCTGCGGGATCGAGGTCGGCGAGCGCGTCACGGCCCTGCGGCGTCTGCTGTACTGCGGCGAGTGGATCCAGAGCCACGCCCTGCACATCCACCTGCTCCACGCGCCCGACTTCTTCGGCTGCCACGACGGCGTCGAGCTGGCGCAGCTGCAGCCGGCGGCGGTCGAGCGCGGACTCGGGCTCAAGCGGACCGGCAACCTGATCATGGAGACCGTGGGCGGGCGGGCGATCCACCCGGTCAACGTCCGGGTCGGCGGGTTCTACCGCGCGCCGGCACCGGGCGAGCTCGCCGCCCTGGCGGAGCCGCTGCGCCGGGCGCGCGAGGCGGCGCTGGAGACGGTCGCCTGGGTGGCCGGCTTCGAGTTCCCGGACGTCGAGCGCGACTACCTCTTCGTCGCGCTGCGCCACCCCGACCACTATCCCCTTGAGGCGGGCCGCGTGGGCTCCTCGGGGGGCCTGGACGCCACGCCCGCGGCGTTCGGCGACCTGGTCCAGGAGCAGCAGGTGGCGCGGTCGACCGCCCTGCACGCACGGCTTGGCGGGCGCGATCCCTACCTCACCGGCCCCCTGGCGCGCTACGCCCTGAACGCGGCGGTCCTGCCGGAGATCGCCCGCCAGGCGGCGGCGGCGGCCGGGCTGCCCCCGCTGGTGCGCAATCCGTTCCGCAGCATCGTGGTGCGGGCGGTGGAGCTGGTCTTCGCCTGTGACGAGGCCATGCGCTTGGTGGCGGCCTATGAGCCGCCGGAGCCGGCGGCCGTCGCGGCGCAGCTCGGTGCGGGCCAGGGCGCGGGGGCCACCGAAGCGCCGCGGGGCGTGCTGCTCCACCAGTACGAGCTCGACGCCGGCGGCCTGATCCGGAAGGCCCGCATCCTCCCGCCGACCTCCCAGAACCAGCTCGCGATCGAGGACGATCTCGGCGCTGTGGTCCAGGCTGGCCTGGATCTGCCGGATCCCGAGCTGACGGCGCGCTGCGAGCAGGCTGTCCGCAACCACGACCCGTGCATCTCGTGCTCGGCGCACTTCCTGGACCTATCGCTCGACAGGCGATGAGCAAGCTGGTGGTGGGCCTCGGCAGCGAGATGCGCGGCGATGACGGCGCCGGCCCCGCCGTGGCCCGGCGGGTGGCCGCGCGCCTGACAGCCGGTGGCGTGCACGTGGTGGTCCCCGCGGACCCGCTCGATCTCCTTGACCTCTGGGACGGGGTCGAGCTGGCCGTCCTCATCGACGCGGTGCGGGGCGGTCCCGCCGTGGGTGCCCTCTGCGTGCTGGAGCCCGAGCGGGCGGATCTGCGCGTGTGGCGGGACGCCGCCAGCACGCATGAGATGGATGTGCGGACCGTGCTGCATCTGGCGCGTGCCCTCGGGCGCGGCCCGCTGCGGGCGGTGGTGGTGGGGATCGCGGGGGAGGACTTCCGGCCGGGCGCGGGCCTGAGCCAGCCGGTGCAGCACGCGCTGGATGCGGCCGCACAGGCCGTGCTCAGGCTTCTGGGGGCCGCCTGAGCACCTCCTCCAGCAGCCGGTGGGGCTTGGTGAGCACCCGCAGGGGCAGCGACAGGAGGAAGGCGGTAAGGTCGCACCGCATCTCCTCGGTCATCCGGCGCGGCTTGCTCAGCACCCGGTGGAGGAACGCGTCCGCATAGTGTCGCTGCAGGTCTTCCCGCGAGACGCGCTCCCCGGGCCGGCCGCCGCCAGCGGCCGGCTCGCTCGGCTCCACGTCGTACGCCGGCTCGATGTCCACACGGCGCCCGCAGACGCTGCATTCGATGCGATAGAGCTCACCGGCGCGGTACAGCACGCGGTGCACGGTCTCGCGCCGGCACTCCAGGCAGAACAGCTCGACGGCGACAGGTGCATCCGTCACGTCGTCGCCTTCATAGGAGCCGGTACGGCTGCGCCAGCAGCGCGGCCAGATGCTGCAGGAAGGCCGCCGCGGGGGCGCCGTCCAGAACCCGATGGTCGAACGTAAGGCAGAGCGCGACCTCCAGCGGCGCGCCGGGCGCCGGCGCCCGGATGGCACCGACACCCAGGGTGGCGACCTGGGGGACGTTCAGCAGCGGATTGAAGCTGCGGACCCCGTATGATCCGAGATTGGTGAGCGAGAAGCTGCCGCCGGCCATGTCGTCCGGCGTCAGCGTGCCCGCCTGGGCGCGGCGAACCAGATCCCCGCGCGCCACGGCCAGCTCGGAAAGAGAGAGGGCCCCCGCGTCCCGCACGACCGGAACGACCAGGCCGCGGTTCTCCGGCAGGGCCACCGCCAGCCCCATGTCGATGCGAGCGCACAGCTCCAGCCGCTCGCCGTCGAAGCGTGCGTTGAGTCCGGGGAATCGCTTGAGCGCCGCGGCCGCCGCGCGAGCGATCAGATCGGTGTATGAGACGCGCACATCCGCGCTCGCGTTGATGGCCTCGCGCAGCCGCGCGGCCTCCGTCATGTCGACCACGGCCTCCATGGTCACCTGGGGCACGGCCGCGCTCCGGAGCATGTGCTCGGCAATCGCACGGCGCACGGGATCGAGGGGAACACCGGCGGGGGCGGACCCGCTGCCCGGAGCCGGACCGGTGGCCGGTGCAGCCGTTGCCGCCGGTGCAGCCGTTGCCGCCGATGCAGCCGTGGCCGCCGGCGGAGCCGTGGCCGCCGGTGCAGCCGTTGCCGCCGGTGCAACCGTTGCCGCCGGTGCAGCCGTGGCCGCCGGTGCAGCCGTGGCCGCCGGCCGGTGCGCAAGGTAGCGCTCGATGTCCTCCGCCTCGACCCGGCCGCCGCGACCGGTGCCCTGGACGTCCTGCAGGGAGATCCCCGCCTCACGTGCCAGCCGCCGGGCCGCGGGGGTCGCGGGGATCCCGAAGGTCTGCGCTCCGTTGGCGGATGCCGCGGCAGCCGCTGCGGCCCCCGGCGCCTCCGCCTGTGGCGGCGCCGCCGTGTTCGGCACAGGGGTCGCGGTGGTCTCCGGTGAGGCACTGACGGCCATGTTCCGCTCCCCCGCCCCCGCAGACGGTTCCGGCGGCTGCCCCGCATCCTCCCCCGGCAGGGCCTCGCCGTCCGCAAGCAGATAGGCCATCAACGCGCCCACCGGAACCGAATCGCCCTCGTGGACCCGGACCCCGGCCAGGAACCCGTCCGCGGGCGCCTCGACCTCCATGCTGACCTTGTCGGTCATCACGTCGAAGAGGACATCGCCCTTCTGAACGTGCTGTCCCTCCTGCACGTCCCACTTCTCGAGGTTACCCTCGAGCATGGTCATCCCCAGCTTTGGCATGGTGACCCGCGTCGCCATGACGCCTACCCCCCGCTCACGGTGGCCGCCACTGCGGCCACGATGTCGTCCACCGACGGAATTACGGCAGCCTCCAGGCCGGGGCTGTAGGGGATCGGGGTGTTGCGCGCCGCGACGCGGCGGATCGGAGCCTGGAGGTAGGAGAACGCCTCTCCGCCGCTCACCACCGCCGCGATCTCAGCCCCGAAGCCACCGCGCTCCACCGCCTCATGGACGACGACCAGCCGCCCCGTCTTCATGACCGAGGCCGTGATGCCGGCGGCATCCAGCGGCACGAGCGTCCGCGGGTCGAAGACCTCGACGCTGGTCCCCTGCTCCTGCAGGCGTTCCGCCGCCTCCAGGGCCTTGTGCACCATGAGGGAGGTCGCCACCACGGTGACGTCCCGGCCCTGCCGGCGCACGACACCCTGCCCGAAAGGCAGCGGCTCGGCCGCCTCCGGTACGTCGCCCCGCACCCGGTAGAGCAGCTTGTGCTCCACGAACACGACGGGATTGTCGTCCGCGATGGCGGCAAGCAGCAGCCCCTTGGCGTCGGCCGGCGTCGCCGGCATCGCGACCTTGAGGCCCGGGACGTGGACAAACCACGCCTCCTGGCTCTGCGAATGCTGGGCGGCCGCGCCGGTGCCGCCGCCGGCCGGCAGCCTCACGACCAGCGGGACGCACAGCTGCCCGCCGAACATGAAGTGGATCTTCGCCGCCTGGTTGACGAGGGGGTCCATGGCATTGGCGACGAAGTCGGAGAATTGCATCTCGATGACGGGGCGCATGCCCAGCAGGGCCGCCCCCACGCCGACGCCGACCGTGCCGTTCTCGGAGATGGGCGTGTCGCGGATGCGGCTCGGCCCGAAGCGGTCGATCATGCCATTGGTGACCCCGAACGCGCCGCCGTAGACGCCGATGTCCTCCCCCATCAGGAACACGCGATCATCGGCGTCCATCGCCTGCGCCATGGCCTCGCGGACCGCCTCGGCGTACGTGATCTCGCGGCTCATGCGTACACAGCCCCCTCCAGCGCGGCCGGATCGGGGAGCGGGGCCGACTCCGCGTAGGCGAAGGCGTCCTCCACATCCTGGCGCGCCGCCGCGGCGAGCGCGTCCAGCGTGTCCTGGGCCACCCCCTGGGCGGTCAGGATCCGCGCCAGCGCCGCGACCGGGTCGCGTTTCTTCCACTCGGCCACCTCATCGCGGGTCCGGTAGCGCTGGGCATCGCTCTTGGAGTGGCCCTTCCAGCGGTAGGTCACGGCCTCGACCATGGTCGGGCCGCCGCCGGCGCGGGCCCGGGCGACCGCCTCGCCCGCGGTCTCCATCACGTTCAGGAGGTCGTTGCCGTCGCAGCGTATGCCCGGTATGCCATAGGCCCGCGCCCGCTCTATCAGCTCGGGGATCGCGTAGGCCCGCGACACCGCCGTGCTCATCGCGTACTGGTTGTTCTCGATGACGAACACCACGGGCAGGTGCCACACGGCAGCGAGGTTGACGGCCTCGTGGAAGGCCCCCTCGTTCAGCGAGCCGTCCCCGGCGAAGGCGGCCACCACCTGAGGCCGCCTCTGCATGCTCAGGGCCAGCGCGGCACCCACCGCGATCGGCATGCCGTCGCCCACGATGCCGTTGGCGCCCAGGTTGCCGATCGCCGCGTCCGCAATGTGCATGGAGCCGCCGCGGCCGTGGCAGTAGCCGGCCTCCTTACCCAGCAGCTCGGCCGCCATGCGCTTGAGATCGCCGCCCTTGGCGATGTTGTGGCCGTGCCCGCGGTGGGTGCTCGTGATGTAGTCCGCCGGCTCCAGGATCGCGCAGACCCCGGCGGCCACCGCCTCCTCGCCGACATAGAGGTGGGTGGTGCCGTAGACCTTGCCCGCCGCGAACAGCTCGTCGACCTTCTCGTCGAAGGCCCGGATGCGGTTCATCGTGCTGAAGATTTCAATGAGCTGCGCCTGGGTCGGGGCCACCGACATTTGGACCATGATCGATCATCTGCCTCTCATGCGTGCGACGGGGCGGCGCCGGCGCGCAGGAACCCGCCCGGGCCGATCGGCGGCGGCGGGCGGCGAGCCGGCCGCGCCTGCTTATGCCCCAGCACCGTCCCGCTCCGGTTCCACGATCCAGAAATCGTCGCCAG
>JAJYVM010000279.1 GCA_021792015.1 Bacillota bacterium
CGGTCGCCCCCAGACAGGCGGCGACCGGCGGGGCCGCGTCGTCAGCGCGCCGCGGAGGCGGTCTCGGGCACGTCCACGCCCAGGTGGCGCAGCAGCGAGGCGGCCAGCGGCGCCACGTGCGGGTCGCCCGTCACGCAGAGCTCCTTGAGCCACTGCAGCAGGCCGGCGTCGCGCCAGAGCTCGGCGTGCGGCGGCTCGCCCTTGCCGCCGGCGTCGGCCCACTCCCCGAACAGCTCGTGGGCCAGCCAGTCGGGATTGCGCATCATGAAGGTGCGCACCCGGATCCGGCTGGGCTCCTGCCCACCGCCCACATAGATGCGCCAGGCCGCGCGCATGCCCGGCGCCCCCAGCTCCTCCAGCATGGTGGCGCAGGCCTCGGACACCCGCTTGTCCCCGCGCGCCAGCCCCGCGGCGACGGCTGGCGCCATGGCCCCGCAGAGATGGCGGCGCGTGGCCTGGACCAGCTCTTCGCTGTCCCGCGGCCGGCTGGCGGCCAGGCTCTCGCCCAGGACCTGGACCGAGTCCGCCTTGCCGGTGGCGGCCCGCGCCGCAAGGGCGTCCGCGTCCCGGGCGCGGGTCTTCTGGCTGCGGATCCGCGTCAGGGCCGCCCACGCCACGACGAGGACGACCACGATGATGCCGATGACGATGCCCAAGCGACCACCCCGCCGCTATGATAGCAGAGGTGCACGCAATTCCAGCGGCGCGAGGGAGTGGCGGCCGGTGGGCGGGGAGCGGTGGCAGGGCTTTTCCCCCGACGAGCTGCGGGCCCTGGCCGAGGCCCTGCGCTGGCGGGCGAGCCAGCTGCGCGCCTATGTGGCGCTGGCCGACGCCATGGCCGGCGCCCCCCTGGACGAGGGCGAGGCGGGCGAGGATGACGCGGCGGAGGCGGCCCGCGCCCAGGCCGCGCTGGATGTGCTCGAGCGGCTCTTGAGCGAGATGCCGGCTGGTTAGTCAGCAGCCGCGGGCCAGCCATCACGCCGTCATACGCGTCGCGCGTGGCCGCACGCGGTAGATGGTCACCGTGTGAACGTCCACGTCCACGTGATATAGAACGCGCCAATTGCCAACGCGCCGTCGGTATTCGCCCGGACGTCCACCCTGAAGCGGCCGGGCGTCGCCCGCAAATGGGCGGCCAGGGCCGCCCTACCCGCGCGACCGCGGCAGGCGCATCCCCGCCGCCAGCAGCGCCGCCAGACGCTCCGCCGTGCCGCGCGGGGAGCGCCGTCGCGGCAGGATCACGTCGACCTCGCGCCACAGGTCGAGGCCCGGCACGGCCAGCGCCCGCAGCCGCCCCGCGGCCAACTCGGCCTCCACGGCCTTGCGCGACACGATGGCCAGCCCGACGCCGTCCTCGACGGCCCGCTTCATGTCGGCGCTGGAGACGACCTCGGCGGCGACCGGCGGGTCCAGGCCCACCGACCGCAGCCCGCCTTCGATGAACCGCCGCGTCGCCGAGCCCGGCATGCCGAGCACGAACGCGTACGGGGCCAGCGCCTGCGCCGACGGCACGGGCACGTCGCCCCCGCCGGCGGCAGCAGCATCACGGCCAAACTCTGCCCCAGACTCAGCCCCAGCCTCAGCCTCCGCCCCAGCCTCAGCCTCCGCCCCAACCTCAGCCTCCGCCGCCCGCACCAGCGCGTGGTCCGGCGGCGCCACCACGGCGAAGCGGTCCTCGCCCAGCACCGTCACGCGCAGGTCCGCGCGCCGCACCGGTCCCCAGACGGCGCCCACCGCCGCGTCGCCCGCCACCACGGCCTCGACGATGCGGTCCGTGATGTCGATGCGCAGCACGACGCGCACCGTCGGCTCGTCCTCGCCGAAGCGGCGCAAGAGCGGCGGCAGGTAGTAGGCGACGCCCGTGGCGCTGGCGCCCACCACCAGCGGCGGCGGCCCGTCCGCGCGCCACGCGGCCAGCTCCTGCACCGCGTCCCGCCGCTGCCGCAGGATGACGCGCGCCCGCCGGTAGAACGCCTGCCCGGCCGGCGTCGGCACGGCGCCCTCGCCCCGCCGCACGAGCAGCACCACGCCGTACTGGCGCTCCAGCGCCCGCACGTGCATGCTGACGGCCGGCTGTGTCACATGCATGCGCTCGGCCGCCGCCGTGAAGCTGCCGGCTTCGACAACCTCGCAGAATGCCTCGATTTGCGCGAAATTCGTCGGGTGCCGCCCCCTGCCATCAGCGATCGCTTATACCAAGTCCTGTACTTCTGATTGGCCGGGCCCGTCCCCTGCGTGCTACGGTTCAGGCAACAAAAGGGGGGAACCGTGCGCTGGCGATCCCTGAGACGGTGGGCGAAAGCGCCACCAAATGGGTGAAGGTCATCGATCAGGGACGGTGCATCGGCTGCCATGCCTGCACCGTCGCCTGCAAAGCCGAGCACGACGTGCCGATCGGCGTGACCCGCACCTATGTGAAACAGGTCGAAACGGGCCATTATCCGTCGGTCAGCCGCCACTTCCAGGTCACACGCTGCAACCAGTGCGAGGACCCGCCCTGCGTGCCGGTTTGCCCCGTCACCGCGATGTTCATCCGCCCGGACGGCATCGTCGACTTCGACCGCGAGGTCTGCATCGGCTGCAAGGCCTGCATGGCGGCCTGCCCCTACGATGCGATCTACATCAGCCCGGAGAGCCACTCGGCCGAGAAGTGCAACTTCTGCGCCCACCGCATCGACCAGGGGATGGAGCCCGCGTGCGTGGCGGTCTGCCCCGTCGACGCCATCCTGGTCGGCGACATCGGCGACCCGAACACCGAGGTCAGCCGGATCATCGGCCGCGGCAAGGTGGACGTGCGCCGGCCCGAGAAGGGGACAAGCCCCAAGCTCTATTATGCGAGCGACACGACGTTTGCGCGCCAGGTGCGCGGTGCCGGCGCCCGCACGCAGCCGACCGGCCTCTGGAGCGATCCGCCCGCCATCGGCCCGCAGCGCGCGACCAGCCCGGCGGCGACCATGGCCGCCGCCATGCTCGCCTACGACATCCCGCACCACGCGCCCTGGGACTGGCGGGTGTCCGCATACACCTGGACCAAGTCCATCGCGGCCGGCGCCTTCGCCGTGCCCGCGCTCTTCATGGCCGGCGCGTCGACGGCGGCCACGATCATCGCCCTCATCTTCCTTGGGCTCACCGGCATCCTGCTCGTGTCCGACCTCAGCCACCCCGAGCGCTTCATCCGCGTGCTCACGCGCCCGCAGTGGCGGTCGTGGCTGGCCCGCGGCGCCTACTTCGTCAGCTTCTACGGCCTGGTGCTGGTCATCGCGCTGTTCGCGCCGGGGGCCATGCGCTGGCCCGGCATCGTCCTTGGCGCCCTGACGGCCGTCTACACCGCGTTTCTGTTCGCGCAGAGCAAGGGCCGCGACCTCTGGCAGAACCCCCTGCTGCCGCTGCACCTGCTGGCGCAGGCGCTGCTGGCCGGCGGCGCGGTCGCCGTGCTGCTCGGCGGCGCGCCCACGGCCCTGGGCATCGGCCTGGGGGTGCACCTGGCCCTCACGGTCAGCGAGTGGCTGGTCGCCCATCCGACGGCCGACGGCGCCCGCGCCTTCCACAACATGGTGGCCCGCACGGGCTACCGGATCGGCGTCGCCCTGACCGTGCTCGCCCTGCTGGTCACGTGGGCCGTGCCGCCGCTCGCGGCGCTGGCGGGCCTCGCCGGCCTGCTGCTGTACGAGCACGCCTTCGTCCAGGCCGGGCAGTCGGTCCCGCTCTCGTGAACCGCTGAACCGGCCCCCGCACCGG
Source organism: Bacillota bacterium (assembly GCA_021792015.1). Lineage (GTDB taxonomy): Bacteria > Bacillota > Sulfobacillia > RBS10-35 > JAJYVM01 > JAJYVM01. Next base: position 3,739 of record JAJYVM010000279.1, read on the forward strand.
CCCCCGCACCGGCGCGCGCGGCCGGCGCCGCGCGCATCAGCCCGGTCACGGCTCTCATCGCTCGCGCGGGTCTCCCCCGCGCGGGCCCAAGGGTAGAGGAGGCGCCCCACGATGGCGAAGCTCGAGCGCAAGCCGCCGCTGCAGTCCGCACCCCCGCCGGAGGCCTGGGAGCACTGGACCGAGCTCGACGCCAAGGCCTGGCCGCGCAGGGTCGAGCGCCACTACACCCTGATCCCCACCATCTGCTTCAACTGCGAGGCGGGCTGCGGCCTGCTGGCGTACGTGGACGAGGCGACGGGCGAGATCCAGCGCATGGAGGGCCACCCGACCCACCCCGCCAGCCGCGGCCGCAACTGCGCCAAGGGCCCGGCGACCGTCTCCCAGGTCCGCAACCCCGACCGCCTGCTCCACCCCCTGCGGCGCACGGGCCCGCGCGGCAGCGGCCAGTGGGAGCAGGTGAGCTGGGATCAGGCTCTGGATGACATCGCCGCGAAGATCCGCGCCTCGCTCCAGGCCGGCCACCGCGACCGCGTCGTCTACCACGTCGGCCGCCCCGGCGAGGATATGTACACGGAGCGGGTGCTGCAGACCTGGGGCGTCGACGGCCACAACTCGCACACCAACGTGTGCTCGGCCTCGGCCCGCCTGGGCTACACCCTGTGGATGGGCGCTGACCGCCCGACCCCCGACCACGAGCGGGCCCGCTTCATGCTGCTGATGTCCAGCCACCTGGAGGCGGGCCACTATTTCAACCCGCATGCCCAGCGCATCCTCGAGGCCAAGGGCCGCGGCACCAAGCTGGCCGTGGTCGACACGCGCCTCTCCAACACGGCGGCCGCCGCCGACTACTGGCTGTCGCCGGAGCCGGGCACGGAGGCGGGCATGCTGCTGGGGATGGCCCACGTGCTCCTGACCGAGGGCCTGACGGACGAGACGTTCCTGCGGAAGTGGACCAACTGGCGCGAGCTGATGGAGGATGCGGGCTACCTCGACTGGCTGGCCGAGCACGGGTTTGTGCCGCGACGCCGTCGCGGCACGAAGTATTCCGATTTCCGCGAGCTGCTCGCGGAGCTGTACGCCCCGTACACGCCGGAGTGGGCCGAGGCCGAGTCGGGCGTGCCAGCGGCCACCATCCGCGCCGTGGCGCACGAGATCGGGCGCGCCGGATCCGCCTTCGCGGCGCACATCTGGCGCAACGCGGCGGCCGGGCACCGCGGCGGCTGGATGATCACGCGCTGCCTGATGCTGCTCAGCGTGCTGGTCGGGGCCGTCGGGACCGAGGGCGGCACGCTCCCCAACTCGTGGTGCAAGTTCGTGCCGCGGCCCCACACCCTGCCCGACCCCATCTCCGCCTGGAACGAGATGCACTGGCCCAAGGAGTTCCCCCTCACGATGTTCGAGCTGAGCTTTCTGCTGCCGCACCTGCTGGCCGAGAGCGGGCGGTCGCTCGACGTCTACTTCACGCGCGTGTACAACCCCGTCTGGACCAACCCCGACGGGTTCTCCTGGATCGAGATGATGCAGGCGGAGGGGCGCATCGGCTGCCACGTGGCGCTGACGCCCGTCTGGAACGAGACGGCGCAGTACGCGGACTACGTGCTGCCGATGGGCATGGGCCCGGAGCGGCACGACCTGGTGTCGTACGAGACGCACGCCGGCCAGCACCTCTCCTTCCGCCAGCCCGTGGGGCGCGTGTGGCGGCAGCGCCGCGGCGAGAAGGTCGATTCCACGCGCGGCACCAACCCGGGCGAGGTCTGGGAGGAGAACGAATTCTGG
>JAJYVM010000004.1 GCA_021792015.1 Bacillota bacterium
CAGGGAGGCCAGGGCCGGCTCGCCGCCGAGGTCGGGCGCGACGCGGTTCGGATCGACGACGTCATAGCCGTGGCCGCTGCCCGCCGCGGCCGTGGCCAGCGGCGAGAGGTACAGGTGGCTGATGCCGAGGCGATGCAGGTAGGGCACCAGGTTCTCGGCGTCCGCCAGGCTGACGCCGGCCCGCAGCTGCAGGCGGTAGGTCGCGGTGGGCAGGCTCATGCGCCCTCCCCGGCCACGCCGATGCGCTCCCCGAGCTCGGCGAAGCGGTGCAACCAGGTCTCAGCCGCGGCCTGCCCCGCGGCCGCCTGGACGCGGATGTCGGCGGCGGCGCCGCCCAGGAGCCGGAAATACGCATCCTGCGCCGGCCACAGGTCGGTCGGGAACGGCATGGCGCCAGCCAGCCCGGCAAGGTCGAACAGGGCGGCCAGCAGGTCCGGATCGCCGGGGTCCTGGACCAGGCGGGCGGCGGCGGCGGCCAGGCTGCGGCCCAGGACATACCCGAGATGCTCGGCCCGCAGCGTGATCTGCAGGGCGTCGGCCTCCTCGAGCAGGCTCCGCACCCGGTCGCGGTCGGGCACGGCCTCGGCGAGGGCCCGCTCCAGGTCCAGGTTGAGGATGACTGTGGCGGCGGCGTGCAGCGAGTCCGGCTGCGGCAGGCGGATGCTGCGCACGTACCGCATCAGGGAGGCATGGTCCTCGTAGATGCGCCGCTGCGCGGCCTCCGCGTCGGCCAGCGCGGCGGCGAAGACGAGGTCGAGGATCTGGCGGCGGGCGTCCCGGAACAGCGACTGCAGCGAGTAGGTGCGGCCGGCGAAGTATCGGTCGAGCCGGCGCAGCACCTCGGCGAGGTCGCCCCGGGCGAAGGCCTCCACGCTTCCCGCCCGGACCGTCTGGTAGGCCTCCTCGCCGCCGTACGGGCGCACGCCCCCGCTGACGTGGTGGTCGCCAAGGTGCAGGAAGCCGTAGGTCATCGTCGCCGAGTCGCCCGTGACCTCCGAGGTGACGGCCAACCTGCCGACGGCCAGGCGCGCGCGGCCCGAGGCCATCTCCTGGTGATCGTGGGGATCGATGCCGTAGCAGTACACGCGCTCGGCGGGCGGGCCCGGCAGGAACAGCGACGAGATGGCCGTGTGGGCGACGACCGCCTCCAGGTCGACCATGGCCGGCCGTACCAGCCGCTCGTACACCCCGGCGCCGTCCCGGAATTCGGGGATGTTGCTGGGGGCCGCCCGCAGGCCGGCCAGGAAGGCGGGCTCGGTGTCCCGGCCAAGGACGCCGCGGGCCAGGTCGATGGCGCGGGCCGCGTACTGCAGGATCTGAACGGCCTCCGGGCCGGAGATCTCATCGAAGAACCAGCCGCAGCTGGTGTACATGAGCATGGCATGGCGCTGCAGCTCCATGAGGCTCAGGGCGCGGACGCGGTCCGCCCCTTCGAGGGAGCCCCGGCCGTGCTCGGCCAGGAAGGCGTCCGTCCGCTCCGGGCTGCGGTCGAGGATGACGTCGATGTAGCCGTCGCGGGCCGCCCACGGGTCGTGGAAGAGCTCGGCGCCCACCCGCTCGAACGGTCCCGCCAGGTCGTCGCGCAACCGGTCGAGGGCCTGGCGCAGGGGCGCGCGCCAGGCCTGCGTCCACCCCGGGCGGTTGGTGGCGTGGCAGCCGCAGTCCGCCCGCCACCGCTCCAGGCCGTGGGCGCAGCTCCACGACGTGGCCTCCGCGATCTCGACCTCATGGGTCGCGGGGTGATTGGCCAGGTATTCGCCGGGGGTGGTGAGTTGGCAGAGGCCCCGCTCCTCCAGGTGGCGGAGGGCGTAGGCCAGCGCCATCTCGCCGTAGCGGTGGTGGTGGCCGTAGCTCTCGCCGTCGGTGGCGATCGTGACCAGCTGCGGCCATGTGCGCCGGTCGTCGAAGCCGTCGAGCAGCCGGCGGGCGAAGCGCTCGCCGTCGTCCAGCAGTCCCTCGAAGGCGACGGCGTGCGAGATGGGGCCGTCGTAGAAGAAGGCGTGGAAGGGGCGCCCGGAGGGCAGGCGGACCCGGTACGCCATTGTCGGGTCGATGCCGCCGTCGCGCACCTCGTGCCAGTTGCGGCCTCCCCGGCGCCGCACGCGCCGAGCCTGGTGGGGCGCGAGCAGCGTGAAGGCGATCCCCTGGTCGGCGAGGGCCTCCAGGGAGGGCAGGTCGACGGCCGTCTCCGGCAGCCACATCCCCTCCGGCCGGCGCAGAAAGCGCGCCTCGAAGTCGCGGATGCCCCAGATCACCTGCGTCCGCCGGTCGCGGGCGTTGGCCAGGGGCAGGATCATGTGACTGTATGCCTGGGCCATGGCCGCGCCGTGGCCGCCGAAGCGGCCGCGGCTCTCCACGTCGGCGGCGACCACGGAAGCGTGCACCTCGGGCGCCTGCGCCTGCAGCCACTCGAGGAGGGTCGGCCCGAAGTCGAAGCTCATGCGCGCGTAGTTGCTGACCACCGCGGCCAGGCGCCCGCCGGGACCGAGGATGCGGGCGCGGCCGTTCGGGGCGTAGCATTCGGCCGTGATGCGCTCGTTCCAGTCGTGATAGGGCGCCGCCGAGTCCTGGACCTCCACCGACTCCAGCCACGGATTCTCCCGCGGCGGCTGGTAGAAGTGGCCGTGCACGCAGACGTACCGCTCCACCCTCAGCCCTCCTCGCCCACGCGTGCGTAGACCGCGCACGAACGCGGGGCCATGTCGAGCGCGCACGCGCCCGCCGATGCGACCTCCGCCGGCGCGGCCGCACCCGGGCCGCCCCAGCGGACATCCGCCGTGTCCAGCCGCCGCCGCCAGCGCCCGGCCGGGAGGTCAAGCGGCACGACCCCGCCGGAGCCGAAGTGGAGCGCGACGGCGTGACCGGCCCGCAGCACGAGCAGGGTGTCCGCGCCCACCTGCCGCACCCGCGCGGGTCCGCTGCCCAGCTCCCCCCGCAGGCGGATCAACTCGGCATACAGCCGGCGCACGCCGCGATCCCCCCCGCTGCCGCCGGCCGGTCGGCTCCGCGCGAAGGTGGCCTCCGCCTGGGGATCGGGCGGGACGGCGGCCCAGCCCGCGGCGGCGCACTCCCGCCGGCGCCCGTCCCGCACCGCCTCGGCAAGGGCCGGATCGCCGTGGCTGGTGAAATAGAGGAAGGGGGCCCGCTCGGCGTGCTCCTCACCCATGAAGAGCAGGGGGGTGAAGGGCGAAAGGAGCACCGCCGCCGCGGCCAGGCGCACGGCGTCGGGACCGACAAGCGAGCCCAGCCGCTCCCCGACGGCGCGGTTGCCGACCTGATCGTGATTCTGGGCGAACACGACAAACTGGCGGGGGGCGCGGCCGGTGGGCGGCGCCCCGTGGCGGCGGCGCCGGTAGCGGCTGCGCTGGCCGGTGAAGGCGAAGCCATGGGCGTACGCCGCCGCCAGGCGGCGGAGATCGCCGAAGTCGGCGTAGTAGCCGTCCCGCTCGCCCGTCAGCAGGGCGTGGAGCGCATGGTGGAAGTCGTCGCTCCAGACGGCGTCCAGGCCGAGGCCGCCCTGGCTGGGCGGACGCAGCAGGCGGGGGTCGTTGGCGTCCGACTCGGCGATCAGCACGACCCGGCGCCCCGCCCGTGCCGCGGCCCGGCGCACCGCTGCGGCCAGCTCCGCCAAAAACGGGCGCGGGGAGCGGTCGAGGATGGCATGGACGGCGTCCAGGCGCAGGCCGTCGACGTGATACTCCCGCACCCAGTGCACGGCGCTCTCGCGAAAGAGGCGGCGCACCTCGTCGCTGTCGGGCCCGTCGAAGTTGAGGGCTGCACCCCACGGCGTGCGATAGGCCGCCATGAAGTAGGGGCCAAAGGCCGGCAGGTAGTTGCCCTCCGGGCCCAGGTGGTTGTACACGACATCCAGGACCACGGCCAGCCCGTGGCCGTGACAGGCATCCACCAGCCGGCACAGGCCCTCGGGGCCGCCGTAGCTGTCCTGGACCGCCAGGGGGTAGACCCCGTCGTAACCCCAGTTGCGGGCACCGGGGAACTGGGCGACGGGCATCAGCTCGAGCGCGGTCACGCCAAGGCGGACCAGGTCGGGCAGCCGCGGGATGATCGCGGCGAACGTGCCCTCGTCCGTGAAGGTGCCGACGTGGCACTCGTACAGGATGAGCGCGCCAGGGTCGGGCCCGCGCCAGGTGCCGTCCCGCCACGCGTGGGCGGCGGGGTCGACCACGGCCGAGGGGCCGTGCACCCCCTCGGGCTGATGGCGCGAGGCAGGGTCCGGCAGCTCCTCGCGGCCGTCAAGCCGGTAGCGGTAGCGGGTGCCGGGCGCCACTCGGTCCGCCTCCGCGACATGATAGCCGCGCGGCGCCCGCCGCATGGGGACCATCCGCTCGCCGGGGCCGAGGAGGTGGACCTCCGCCCGGACGGCGCCGGGGGCCCAGAGCCGGAAGCGGCAGCGCCCATCGCCCAGGTAGCTCGCGCCAAGGCCCGTCATGGCCGGCCCAGGACGAGGGCAGCCAGGGGCGGCAGGGTGAGGTTGAGGGAGAGCGGCTGACCATGGCGGGGCAGGGGCGCCGCCTCCACGCGCCCGAGGTTGCCCTGGCCGCTGCCGCCGTACACGGTCGCGTCGCTGTTCAGCAACTCCATCCAGGGCCCGCCGTGCGGGACGCCCACCCGGTAGTTCTGGCGCGGCACCGGCGTGAAGTTGAAGACAAAGAGCAGGGCGGCCCCGTCCGGTCCGCGCCGCAGGAAGGCAATGACGCTCTGATCCGCGTCGTCCATGCCGATCCACTGGGTGGCGGCGGGGTCGAAGTCCGTGGCGGGCAGCCAGGCGGTGCCGCGATAGAGGCGGTTGAGGTCGGCCACCCAGCGCTGGAGGCCCCGGTGGCCCGGATCCGCCAGCAGGTGCCAGTCCAGGCTGCGCTCGTGGCTCCACTCGCGGTCCTGGCCGAACTCGCCGCCCATGAAGATCAGCTTCTTGCCGGGCTGCGCATACTGCCAACCGAAGAGCAGGCGAAGGTTGGCGAGCTTCTGCCAGGGGTCGCCGGCCATCTTGCCGAGCAGCGAACCCTTGCCGTGCACCACCTCGTCGTGGGACAGCGGGAGCATGAAGTTTTCCGTGAAGGCATAGAGGCCGCGGAAGGTCAGCTGGTTATGACGGTGCTTGCGATAGACGGGATCCAGCGCCAGGAAGGCCAGGGTGTCGTGCATCCAGCCCATGTCCCACTTCATGCCGAAGCCGAGGCCCCCCGTGTAGGTCGGCCGCGACACCCCGGGCCAGGCCGTCGACTCCTCGGCGATCGTCTGAATCGCCGGCCCGTCGCGGTAGGCGTCCTCGTTGAACCGGCGCAGGAAGGCGATGGCCTCGAGGTTCTCGTGGCCGCCGTGCACGTTGGGGATCCAGGTGCCGGGCGGGCGCGAGTAGTCCAGGTAGAGCATGGAGGCCACGGCATCGACGCGCAGCCCGTCGGCGTGGTAGCGGTCCAGCCAGAAACGCGCGGAGCTGAGCAGGAAGGCGGCCACCTCGTGGCGCCCGATGTTGAAGATGTAGCTGCCCCAGTCCGGGTGCTCGCCCTGGCGCGGGTCCGCGTGCTCGTAGAGGTGGCTGCCGTCGAAGAGGCCGAGCCCGTGGCCGTCGCGGGCGAAGTGCGAGGGCACCCAGTCCAATATCACCCCCAGCCCGCGCTGGTGCAGGTGGTCGACCATCGCCATGAAGTCCTGGGGCGTTCCGTAGCGGGAGGTGGGCGCGAAGTAGCCCGTCACCTGGTAGCCCCACGTGCCGTAGAAGGGATGCTCCATGACCGGCAGCAGCTCCACGTGCGTGAAGCCCATGTCCAGGACGTAGTCGGCCAGCTTGGGCGCCAGCTCCGCGTACGTGAGGGGGCGGTCGCCCTCCTCCGGCACACGCATCCACGAGCCCAGGTGAACCTCGTACACCGCCCAGGGCGCCGAGAGGGCGTTGGCCTCGGCACGGCGCGCCATCCAGGCGCCGTCGCCCCAGGCGTAGGTCAGGTCGGCCACGACGGAGGCCGTCTTGGGCGGTACCTCCTGGGCAAAGCCCAGGGGATCCGTCTTCTCGGCCACCTCGCCGGAGGCCGCGACCACGCGGAACTTGTACAGCCCGCCCTGCCCCACGCCCGGGACGAAGCCCTCCCAGACCCCGGAGCTGGCCCGCGGCCGCAGGGCATCCCCCGACCAGCCGTTCCAATCGCCCATGACGGCCACCTCGCGGGCTCCGGGCGCCCACACGGCAAAGTAGGTGCCATCCCGCAGCGGATGGGCGCCCATCTTCTCGTAGAGACGGTCGTGCGTACCCTCGCCCAGCAGGTGCAGGTCCAGATCGCCGAGCAGCGAGACATCGTAGCGAACCATCGTCGTCACCTCCGCAGCCCGTCCAGGCGCCGCAGGCTCGCGACGACCTGAGGCAGGCGGGTGAGTTCCGGCAGGCCGTGCCGGGCCGGCCGGGTCCAGTTGCCCGAGCGCGTGCCCGGGCGGTTCTGGGGCTCGGTCTCCAACCAGAGGTCCTCAAGGTTGACCATGACGAGGTCGGCCGGACTGGCCGCCAGCATGTCCAGGCACGCGGCGCGGGCGTCGGCAGCATCGACCGGCGCCACCCCGAGCCGGGCGGCCAGCTGGCCCCGCTCCGCCTCGCCGAGCGCCCCCCACCAGGCGGCGAAGGGCGGCGTGTCGTGCGTGTCAAGGCACGCCAGGCAGCCGGGCGGCACGGGGTCGGTGCGCGCGAACGGCAGCACGTACATCCGCAGCAGCCCGTGGCGGGCCATGGCGCGGCGCACGGCCTGCGGCACGGTACCGAGATCTTCGCCGACCAGGGCGGTGCCGTGCCTGGCCGCCTCCAGGGTGAGCACGGCGTACATCTCCTCCGCGGGGTAGCGCACGTAGACCCCGTCGCGCGCCGAGCCGCCCTGGGGGATCCAGAAGAGGCGGTGCAGGCCCATGACATGGTCGATCCGCAGGGCGGCGGCGTGCGCCATGACGTGGCGCAGGCAGGCCGCCAGGTAGCCGTAGCCCGTGGCCCGCATGCGCGCCGGGTGGGGCGGCGGGCTGCCCCAGTTCTGCCCGCCGGCGAAGAGCTGGTCCGGCGGGGCCCCGGTGCTGGCGCCGAGGGCGAAGCCATCCCCGTACCGCCACGTGTCGAAGCCCCGGGGGTGGACCCCGAGGGGCAGGTCCAGGTAGAGGTCGGGAAGCTCGGCGACCTGCTCCGCGGCGGCCCACTGGGCATAGAGGTGGTAGCCCTCCGCGGCCGCATCCCAGGCCCCGGCCGGGAGATCCCCCGCCCGTGCCGCCGCGGGCCAAGCGGGCCACGGCCGCCCCTGGGCCTCGCCGTAGGCGCGAAAGCGCGCGTACGCCACGGCCTCGGGGCGGGCCGCGGCCCAGGCGCACAGCGCGGCCTCCCGCGCGCCGTGGCAGGCCTGCGCCATCGCCGAGAGAACCCGCCGGCGCAGGGCGTATCCGGCGGCGTAGTCGATGCGGGGCGCCCGCCGCAGCCCGGCCAGCGCCCGCTCGCTCCCGGCCAGCATCCCCGGCGAGAACTCGGGCAAGGCCGGCACATCCACGTAAAGCTCGCTCCAGAGGAGCCGGGTGACCGGCGCATATGGGCTGGGGTCGTCGGGGAAGGTCGGGTGCAGGGGCAGCGTGCCCGCCAGACCACCGCCGAGGCCGGCCACGAACGACGCCAGGTCGGCCAGGTCACGGTAGCGCCCGGTGCCCCAGCCGCCCTCGCCGCGCAGGGCGTACAGCGGCACGAAGACGCCCCACCCGCGCCGGACCGGGGCCCGCCTGGGCGCCGCGATGACCCGGGCACCCGCCGTCCGGCCGCCCGCCTCGACGTCCAGCCGGTGATAGCCCCAGGCCAGCGCGGAGGGCAGCCGCACGCGGCGGGCCACCCGCCGGCCGCCGGGGTCCGCGGCAACCACGGGGAGGTCGGCAAGCGGGCAATCCCACTCCCGCACCGCCGCGCCGTCCTCGGCGGCGAGGCGGAGATGCGCGGCTCCGGCCGCGGCTGCGGGCAGCCGCAGGTCAAGGTGGGCCGCGCCGCCCTCCCAGGACACGGCCACCGGCGGGCAGAGGCGGGCCCATGGCGCCTCCCGGGCCGCCGCCACGGCCTGCTCGAGCTGCGCGGGGCTCTCGGCGGGGACGCCGAGGCTGCCCAGCACCGCGCGCAGGCTCTCGTCGGCGGCCCGGTGCGGCCGGCCGTCGTTGCCGCGGTAGCCGGTCTGCACCCCGTGCAGCTGGGCGAGCTCGCGCAGGCGATCCGTCATCGGAGCAGCTCCAGCAGGCCGCGCAGGGGCATGTCCACCCAGTCGGGCCGGCTGCCGAGCTCGTAGCGGAGCTCGTAGAGGGCCTTCTCGAGCAGGCTCGCCGCCAGGGTGCGGCGCAGCTCGTCCGGGTTGGGCGGCATGTGGGGTGCCTGCCCGGCGGTTGCCAGGTAGCCGGCCAGGAACGCGGCAGCGGACCACCCGTACCAGGCCGCGGCGCGGGCGGCGGTCTCGGCACCGCCCCCGTGGGTGCGGGCGGCGGTCAGCGCCGCGTAGTGCAGAGACCGCATCATCCCCGCCACGTCGCGCATGGCGCTCGATTTGCGGCGCCGGTCGCCGAGGCTGCGCGCCGGCTCGCCCTCGAAGTCGATGATCGTGAAGTCGCCGTCGCACACCAGGACCTGGCCGAGGTGATAGTCCCCGTGGCAGCGGATGCGCAGCCCTCCCTCCGGCTGCTCGGCCACGGCGCGGAAGTGCGCCAGGATCTCCGGCATGCGCTCGAGCACGGCAGCGGCCTCCGGCTGGCTCAGCCGGGCCGCGCGCAGCATCTGCTCGGTCTGGGCAAGCTGGGCCCGACGCGATTCCAGGACCGAGCGCTGGGCGAAGGGCGTGAACGCCTCAGGAGCCAGGCCGGGCTCGTCCGCCGCCGCCAGGGCCAGGTGCAGCTCAGCGGTGCGCCGGCCCAGCACGCGCGCGGAGTCCGGGTAGGGTCCCACAGCGGGGTCAGGCGGCTGGCCGCTCAGGGCCAGGGTCAGGGGGTCTGCGGGCACCGGTGCCAGGGGCGGCCCCGCCTGCTCGAGCAGCGCGTCGAGGTGGGCCAGGGCGTGCGCCCATCCGTCGCCCGCGCTGGGGACGAAGGCGACCAGGCTCCCCAGCACCATCGCGGCCTGGCGGTTGCCGTAGGTGAGCGTGCCGAGCACCGGCGCCGTGTGACGGAAGCCGGCCCGCTCCGTGAGGTAGCGGACCAGCTCGACCTCGGGATGCGGGCCCGCCTGGAGGCGGCGGTATACCTTGAGGATCAGCTGGCTGCCGAAGCGCGCCGAGGTGTTGCTCTGCTCGACGCCGGTCAGGCGTGCCGGGGGCAGCGAGCCCACCGGCGCACGGCTCCGCCATCCGGGCGTGGGGGCCCCGGCCAGGGTGCCCTTGCGGCCGCGGATGCGCCGCCGCCCGACGATCGCGGCCAGCAGCTGCTCGCAGACGGCCGGGTCGCTCAGCGCGTCGTAGATCACTCCGTCGGCCAGCCGCACGATCCCGGGGACCGGCGGCTCGGGGGCAAAGGCCAGCGGCAGGGCGTAGGTCTCGGGGTCGCCCTCCGCGTACGCCACGCGGACCACGGCCAGCACGCTCGACGGTCCGAGCGGCGCCACGTCCAACACGCCGACGTCGGTGATCTCGCGCGCCTTGCCGCCAAACCAGCGCTGGCGGCGGAGGAAGGCGGGCAGGATCGCGCCCAGGCCCGGATCGTCCAGCACGTCAGGCCACGACCCCGCCAGCGTGACCGGCTCGGGCCCCGCCGCGGCGGGCGGCGGACCCTCCAGCAGGAACCAGTAGAACGTGTGCGGTCCGAGCGAGAGGAAGTACGGCGCCTCGCCGACGGCCGGAAAGCGCCCGTGGCCGAACATCTCCACGGGCACAGAGCCGGCGAAGGCGGACAGGTCGAGCAGGGCCGGCTGGGTGAAGCGCGACAGGTTGGCGACCACGAGGATGCGCTCCTGCTCGTGCTCGCGCGTAAAGGCCAGCACCTTGCGGTTGGCGGGATCGAGCATGGTCAGGCTGCCGCGGCCAAAGGCCCGGTGCCGCGCGCGAAGGGCCATGACCCGGCGCATCCACGACAGCAGCGAGTGCGGGTTGCCCTGCTGCACCTCCACGTTGAGGGCCTCGAAGTGGTACTCGGGATCGACCACGACCGGCAGGTAGAGGCGCTGGCGGTTGGCCGCGGAGAAGCCGGCATTGCGGTCGGCCCGCCACTGCATGGGCGTGCGGACCGCGTTGCGGTCGCCGAGGTAGATGTTGTCGCCCATGCCGATCTCGTCGCCGTAGTAGATCTCGGGCGTCCCCGGCAGCGAGAGCAGGAGGGCGTTCATCAGCTCGATGCGGCGGCGGTGGTTGCCCAGAAGGGGCGCCAGACGGCGGCGGATGCCGAGGTTGATGCGCGCCTGCGGGTCGCCGGCGTAGGCGTCCCACATGTAGTCGCGCTCCTCCTCCGTCACCATCTCCAGCGTCAGCTCGTCGTGGTTGCGCAGGAAGATGACCCATTGCGCCGTGTCCGGAATGGCGGGCGTCTGGGCGAGGATGTCGGCGATGGGAAAGCGGTCCTCCAGGCGCAGGGCCATGAACAGGCGCGGCATCAGGGGAAAGTGGAAGGCCATGTTGCACTCGTCGCCGGCGCCGAAATAGGCCGCCGCCTGGTTCGGCCATTGGTTGGCCTCCGCCAGCAGCATGCGGTCCTCGTAGCTGGCGTCGATGTGCTGGCGCAGCTCCCGCAGGAACGCGTGCGTCTCGGGCAGGTTCTCGCAGTCGGTGCCGTCGCGCTCGCAGAGGTAGGGCACGGCGTCCAGGCGCAGGCCGTCCACGCCGAGCCGCAGCCAGAAGTCGACCACGCGCTTCATGGCGGCCCGCACCTGCGGAGCGGCGAAGTTCAGGTCGGGCTGGTGGCTGTAGAAGCGGTGCCAGTAGAAGGCTCTTGCCTCGGGATCCCAGGTCCAGTTGCTGCCCTCGAAGTCCTTGAAGATCACCCGCGCGGCGCGGTAGCGATCCTCGCTGTCGCTCCATACGTAGAAATTCCGCCACGCGCTGCCGGGTGGGCTGCGGCGGGCGCGCTGGAACCAGGGGTGCTGGTCCGAGGTGTGGTTGCACACAAGCTCGGTGATGACCCGCAGGCCGCGGCGGTGGGCCTCCCGCACGAAGCGGCGGAAGTCGGCCAGGGTGCCGTAGGCCGGGTGCACACCCACGTAGTCCGCCACGTCGTACCCGTCATCGCGGAGGGGGGACGGGTAAAAGGGCAGAAGCCACAGGGCCGTGACGCCCAGGTCCTTCAGGTAATCGAGCTTGCCCGTCAGCCCGGGGAAGTCGCCGATGCCGTCCTCGTTGCTGTCCGCGAAGGCGCGGACGTGCAGCTCGTAGATGACGGCATCCTTATACCAGAGCGGATCACGCTGCACGGGGATCCCCCTAGCTGTAGTAGTCGAAATCATTCTCCCGCCGCAACCGGGTCCGCACGCGGAAGACGTGCGCGGGCATGACCTGCGGGTCCAGGGCCACGTACCCCCCGGGCCCCTGCCAGGTGTACCGCGCATCGCTCAGCAGGTCGTGCATCTGGTAGGGCGCGTCGGTCGGCAGGCCGAGATCGCCGAGCGGCAGCTGGACCCAGCCCTGCTCGCGGGCGAACGGGTTCACGTTGACCACGACCAGCAGGAGCTCCCCGGCCTCCGGGCTGTGGCGGGTGTAGGCGATGAGCTGGTCGTTGCCCGTGGGGTGAAAGGCCAGGCCGGTGTTGACCTGCAGGCAGGCGTGATCGCGCCGGATGGCGTTGACGCGGGCGATCAGCGGCTGCAGGCCCGGGGCCGCCAGGTCCCAGCTCCGCACCTCGTACTTCTCCGAGGCCAGGTACTCCTCGCTGCCGGGCGCGGCCGCACGGGCCTCGCACAGCTCGAACGCGGGCCCGTATACGCCGTAGCTGGCGGCCAGGGTGGCCGCCAGCACCAGGCGCGCCGCGAAGGCCGGCCGCCCGCCCGTCTGGAGGTAGTCGGTCAGGATGTCGGGGGTATTCGGCCAGAGGTTCGGGCGCAGGTACTCGGCCGAGGCGCCCCGGGTCAGCTCGGTCATGTAGGCGGCCAGCTCCTGGCTGCCGTTGCGCCACGCAAAGTACGTGTAGGACTGGCTGAAGCCCACCTTCGCCAGGTGGCGCATGACCTTGGGACGGGTGAAGGCCTCGGCGAGGAAGACGACGTCGGGGCAGGCCGCCCGCGCCTCGCCGATCAGCCATTCCCAGAAGGCGAAGGGCTTGGTGTGCGGATTGTCGACTCGGAAGATCTGCACGCCCTGCCCGATCCAGTACATCAGCACCTCGCGCAGCTCCGCCCAGAGCGCCGGCCAGGCCTCGCAGGCGAAGTCGAGGGGATAGATGTCCTCGTAGCGCTTGGGCGGATTCTCGGCGCAGCGGATGCTCCCGTCCGGCCGGTGCCGGAACCACTCCGGATGCTCGAGCACGTAGGGATGGTCCGGGGAGCACTGCAGCGCGAGGTCCATGGCGACCTCCAGGCCCAGGTCGGCTGCCCGCCGCAGGAGGCGATGGAAGTCGTCCAGGCTGCCGAGCTGGGGGTGGATGGCCGTGTGGCCGCCGGCGGCGCCCCCGATCGCCCAGGGGCTGCCGGGGTCGTCGGCGCCCGCCGTGATGGCGTTGCCCGGACCCTTGCGGCTGGTGAGCCCGATCGGGTGGATCGGCGTCAGGTAGAGGACGTCGAAGCCCATGTCGGCGACGTAGGGGAGGCGCTCGGCCAGGTCGGCGAGCGTCCCGTGGCGGCCGGGCTCCCGCGCCCACGAGCGCGGAAAGGCCTCATACCAAGCGCCGCACCGTGCCCGCGGCCGCTCGACCAGCACGCCCAACTCGACGGGGTAGCTGCCCTGCTGGGACCGGTCGGGGTACCTCGCCATCGTGGCCGCGAGCTCCGGCGCGTCGGCGAGGGCCTCCCCCTCAGGCCCGGCGCGCAGCATGCTGGCCGCCCAGGCCCGCAGGCGGGAGCGATCTGGGCCGGTGGCCCGGTCGGCGGCTTCCGTCACGAGCAGGGCGCCGGCGGCCAGCTCGACGCGCAGATCCTGCCCCGCAGCCCGCCGCTTCTGCAGGTCGGCGCGCCAGGTGGCGAATCCGTCGATCCAGCCGACCGGGACATAGATGTACCGACCCGCCTGTTCCAGCGCCAGCTCGCCGCGAAAGCGGTCGTCGCCGATCGGGGTCATGGACACCGACTCCCAGTCCGGCCGGCCGGGCCGGCGGTAGCGCAGCTCGGCCGACACGGCGTCGTGGCCGTCGGCGAACACGTCGGCCTCGACCAGCAGGCGGTCGCCGCAGATGCGCTTGATCTGCGTCCGGCCGCCGTCAACCTCCGGCGTCACGGCCTCCACGACCACCCGTCGCCAAGCCTCGGGCATCCGCATCCCTCTTCCATCATCGCATCGCAGGGCCGTTGACGGTGCGTGCGCGCGCAGCGGCCGGTGCCGCCGCGACGCGCGGCCGTCAGCGCCCGCCGAGCCGCACTCGGCAGGTACCGCGCCCCGCGTGCGGCGCCGGCGTCGATCCCCCGGCCAGGCGTCTTCAGGCCAGCCCCCCCAATAGGGTCGCCAGTTCCCGGCGCACATCGCGGATGCCCGAGTCGGCGGGGCCTGACCAGCGCCGCAGCCGCACGCCGCTTTGCTCCCGCCGGTGACCGGCACCAGCCGGCGCTGGCGGTTCCGGCCCGGCCCCGCCTCAAGCAGGCGCCAGGCGTCCTGCCGCAGCGCGTCCGCCGGCACCGTGTCGCGGGCGTGCACCCGGACGCCGCCCCGCGGTCGGCGGTGCGCTGGGTCCAGCGCTCGGCGGAAGGCCGAGCGAAGGAGGACGGTGGGCCGCCCAGGCGCCGGTGGTCCCACGCCCCCGGGCCGCGGCATGGGCCGGCCGTGCGCGAATGACGGCGCGCCTCCCCGCGGCCCCGGACCCACCGGATCACGACCGCGCCGCCGTTGCGGCGGGGTTGTGTGCGGGCCGGATCCACCGTGGCGAGCAGATCGGAGGGCACGGGCGTGGCGGCGATACCCCCGATGCTTCCGCGCGCCCGGTCAAGGGGGACCGGCGCGCGCCGACCTGCCGCGGGCCGGCGGCGCATTCGGCGGCCGCGCTTGCCCGTGGTCAAACCGTCGGCTGCGGCGGCGGGACGTCGTGCGCCGGGTGGCGCAGACGGTGGGCGCCGGAGGGCGCGGCCCGCCGCAGGGGCAGGCTCGCCAGGCCGGCGGCCGGCTCCCAGCGGTCGGCCAGGGCGGGTGCGAGCCGCCCTCGGCTCATGGCCATCTCGTCGAGGTCGATCCCGAGGGCGGTCAGGTTCTCGCGCAGCCACGAGAAGATGTCGTGACGCGCGACCTCCGCGCGCAGGGCGTGCATGCGCACGAACTGCTCCGCCTCCGGCAGCGTGATGGCGGCGCGCATCGCGGCGGCCAGCCCGTCGGGGTGCAGGGGGTTGGCGAAGATCGCCCCGTCAAGCTGCGCCGCGGCGCCGGCTGACCGGGAGAGGACCAGGGAACCGACCTCGTCGACCCGCGCGGCACAGAACTCCTTGGCGACAAGGTTCATGCCGTCGACCAGGGGGGTGACGACCGCCGCCGCCGCCAGGCGGTAAAGGGCCACCAACTGGGGGAAGCTCAGCCGCCGGTTGAGCAGCCGCACCGGGCGCCAACCCGGACGGCCGAACTCGCGGTTGAGGGCCAGGGCCTGGGCCCGCACCAGGCGCCGCAGACGTTCGTAGGAACGGATCCCGGCCCGCGTCGGCGAGGCGACCTGGACGAACGTGAGCCGTCCGCGGTACTCCGGCCACTGCCGCAGCAGGGCAGCCAGGGCCGAGAAGCGCTGCGGGATCCCCTTCGTGTAGTCGCAGCGGTCGACCCCCAGCAGCAGCGCCTGCCCGTTCAGGCGCAGAATCGCATGGAGGCGGCGCATGCGCCGGACGGTGGCGGGCGACTGGGCCAGGGCGGCGATCCCCTGGAAGTCGACGCCCATCGGCAGGGCGCGCACGTCCACGGACGGCTCGGCAACGGCGCGGAAGGCCTGCACATAGGACTCGGTGTGCATGCCGACCACGTCGGCACCGGCGATGCCGGCGAGCAGGGCGCCCCCCTGCGGGCAGAGCCGCCATATGGCCGGACCCGGCCACGGGATGTGCCAGAAGAAGCCGATGCGCAGATCCGGACGCAGCTCCCGCAGCAGGGCGGGCACCAGGGCCAGCTGGTAGTCGTGCACCCAGACGGCGGCGCCCGGTGCGGCTGCGGCGGCCGCCGTTTCGGCAAACCGCTGGTTGACGCGCCGGTAGGCCTCCCACTGGTGGCTGCGGAAGGTGGCGCGCTCGACGAGGCTGTGGCAGAGGGGCCAGAGGCCGCCGTTGGCATAGCCGCGGTAGTAATCCTCAGCCTCCGCCGGGCTGAGCGCGATGCGGTGGACGGCGTACGGCCGCGGGGCCCCGTCCGAGGCGACCCAACAGCCGCCCACGCGGCGCAGGACGGCGTCGAGGCCCGAGGCGACCCCGCCCCCGCCTCCGGGTCCGCGATGACTCACGATGACCAGACGGCTCTGGCTGAGCTCGCTCACTGCATTGCCACCTCCGCGGCCGGGGCAAGGGCGTCCTCCCCCGCCGGCAGCAGCCCGCGCCGGCCGGCCAGGGCCAGATTCGCAGCCAACCAGCCCTCCACGTTGCCGAGATCGTGGACCTGGCCGCGGACGCGGCGCCAGCCGACGGGGTGCCCCGCAGCCAGCATGCGGCGCAGCGCGTCCGTGAGCTGGATCTCCCCGCCGGCGCCAGGCGGCGTGGCCCCCAGGGCGTCGAAGACCTCTGAGGTCAGTATGTAGCGACCCGTCACGGCCAATCGCGACGGGGCCGCCTCCGGCGTGGGCTTCTCGACGAGGTCGGCGAGCATGCCGGCCCGCCGCGGGTCAGGCGCGGCGATCCCGTAGCGCCCCACCTCGGCGCCGTCGACCTCATGAACCATCACCAGCGGCGCGCCGTCGAAGGCATCGGTCAGCTGGCTGAGGCCTCCGGGAATGGCGTCGATCAGGACGTCGGGGAGCAGCACGGCAAACGGGCCCGTCCCGACCAGCCCGCGGGTGCGGGCGACGGCATCGCCGAGCCCGCGCGGGGTGACCTGCTCGACGAAGCGCACGCGGCAGCCGGCGCCGATCGCCGCCAGCTCCGCCAGCAGCTCGCGCTTGCCGGATGCGTGAAGCGCCCGCTCGAGCTCCGGGCGCCGCGCGAAGTACGCGGGCAGGGCCATCTTGCTCGGCGCGATGACGATCACGATGTCGCGGATGCCGATGGCCGCCGCCTCCGCCACGGCGTAGTCGATGGCCGGCCGGTCCAGGACCGGCAGCAGCTCCTTCGGCACGACCTTCGTGGCTGGCAGCATGCGGGTCCCAAACCCAGCCGCCGGGATGACGGCGGTGCGAATCGCAAAATCAGGCACGCGCGATCGCCTCCGTGGCGAACGCCGACGCGGGGTGCGGACCGGTTGGGGGCAGAGCAGAGACCTATTGGGGCAAAGCGCCGCAAGGCCTAAGAGATGCGCCGCGAACCGTCCCGTTGTCCGCTTGCGGGGTTAGCTGCCGGGCTGAGGGGTCGGGTCCCCTCCCGCGGCCGGGCCGCCGCGGTTCGCCCCACCGGATCCGTCTGGTTCCCCCGCTCCCCGGCAGCCCGCCGGGGATTCAGCGCCGTACGTTCGAGAGTTCCCTTCCATGTTAGCGGAAGCACTGGGCACATTATGTCGCCCAGCTCACATTTGTGCAACGCCCGACAGGACGGCCCGCAGCCAGCCCGCCACGGCAGCCTGGTCTGGCAGCGTCTCGGCCGCGGCCGTGGTCTCGCCAGGCGCCACGCGCACCGTCCTCACCCCGCGCGGGCCAAGCGCCGTGAACGCCAACTCGTCGGTGGCTTCGTCGCCGACGTAGGCCGCCGGCGCCGAAGCCGCGCCCCACGTGTCGAGGATCCATGCCCCCGCATGGCCCTTGTCCCAGTCCACGTCCGCCAGGACGTCGACGCCGCCGCGGCCGGCCAGGAAGCGCACCCCGGGCGGCGGCGCAGACATCTCCGCACCGTAGGCCTTGGCGCTCCACCGCTTCTCCTCGACCCGCCCGCCCAGCGCACGGGCGGCGGCCAACACCGCCGGCCGCAGGCGCACGGCGTCCGGGTGGACCCATGTACGCCCCTCGCGGAGCAGCCGGATCTCCACGCCGTGGTCGCCCGCGATGGCGTCGGGCCGGGCGGCCGCGATGCGGGGGAGCAGGTCGTCGCAGCTGCGGCCGGAGATGACGGCCAGCCGCCACGCCACGGGCCGGGTCCGCAGGGCACTGGCGCAGGCCGGGTCCAGGACCGCCGCGGCCGGGTCGGCGGCGAGCGGGGCCAGAACGCCGTCAAAGTCCAGCAGAAGCGCCGCCACCGCGATCAGCCGCCGCTGCTCGCGCTGGCGGTGGGCGTGGCCGGCGGGACGGGCAGCGTGGGCGGGATGCCCATGTCGTGCATGCCCTGCGCCAGCAACTTGGCGACCACGGGGCCGGCGATGGTACTGCCGTACGCGTTGGGTCCCTTGGGCCGGGAGACCATGACCAGGCAGATCAGGGCGGGATGGTTGGCCGGCGCGAAGCCGACGAAGGAGACGACGTAGGTATTGGGAATGTAGCCGCCCTTCGGCGATGCGATCTGGGCCGTGCCGGTCTTGCCGGCCACCAGGTAGCCAGGGATCTGGGCCGTGGTACCAAGCCCCTTATACACGACGGCCTCCATCATCTTGGTCACCGCCGTGGCCGTGGCGCGCGAGATCACCCGCCGCTCCGCGCGCGGCTTCACCGTGGCGACGACCTTGCCATCCGGCGCGATCAGCGCCTTCTCGATGTGCGGCCACATCAGAACGCCGCCGTTGGCGATCGCCGCCTCGGCCGTCAGCAGCTGCAGCGGGGTCACGGCCAGCGTCTGGCCGAAGCCCATCGTCGCCAACTCCAGGCGGTAGACCGTCGAGGGCTGCGGCATGATGGAGCTGGCCTCGCCCGGCAGGTCGACCCCCGTCGGCCGGTTGAGGCCGAAGCGGCTGAAATACTTGTAGAGCCGGCTCACGCCGAGGTTCATGGCCACCTGGCTGAACACGACGTTGTCGGACTGCTCGAGCCCCTCGGTCATCGTCGGCAGCCCGAGGCCGATGTAGTTCCAGTTGTAGATGGTGGCACCCTGGATCCGGATGTACCCCGTCGGGTCGCGGTAGCGCGTGGTGGGGCTGGCGTCGCCGGAATCGATGGACGCCGAGGCCACGATCGGCTTGAAGATGGAGCCGGGCTGCACGTCGTTCTGCACGACGGGGTTCCGCCACGTCGTGGACGGCGAGGCCTGCCAGTTGTTCGGGTTGAACCCGGGCACGTTGGCCATCACCACGATCGCGCCCGTCCGCACGTTGAGCATCAGGGCGAGCCCGGACCTGGCGTGGTGCTGCGCGACGGCGGCCGTCAGCATGGTCTGGGCCATGTACTCCAGCTGCGCGTTGAGGGTCAGCTGGACGGTCAGCCCGTTCTTCGGCGGCGTGTACTGCAGCGGCGCCTGCGGCAGGGGGTTGCCGTACGCGTCGACCGCCTCGACGATCGAGCCCGGCGTGCCCGCCAGCTGCTGGTTGAAGTAGTACTCGACCCCGTCCAGGCCCTTGCCGCCGCTGCCCGTGAAGCCGAGGACGCTGGCGGCGAGGTTCCCGGCGGGATAGACGCGCTGCGCCTCCTGCTGGAAGAAGAGGCCGGGGAGGTTCTTCTTCAGCAGCGCCTTGTACTGCGCCCGCGGCAGGCGGTGGGCGACCCAGGCCCACGGCGCCTTGCTGGTGAGCGTCTGCTGGATGCCGGCCTCCGGCAGCCCCGTGATCCGTGCGATCGTCGCGGCCTCGGCCGGCGCGTCGGTGACGTCGGGCGGCAGGACGTAGAGGGACTCCGCCATCTGGTTCTCGGCCAGCACGTTGCCCGCGCTGTCGAGGATCTCGCCCCGGGTCGGGACGATCTGAAGATGGCGGTCCTGCTGCGCGCGCGCCGCCGCGGCGAGCGCGGGACCCTCGCCAAGCTGGAGCCACGCGAGGCGGCCGCCCAGGAAGATCAGGATCGTGCCGAAGACCAAGAGCGCCACCATCGTGCGGGCGACGCGCAATGTGCTGCTTGCGGGCATGACGGCGGCTTCTGAGATTGGCGGGGGGATTCCTGCAGCGGCCCTGGCGGTGGGGGCGCGCAAATGCGCGCCCCCTCACAATCCCGCGCCACGGTACCGATCGGCGCCGCCGCGCGATCAGGTCGCCGTCGGCGCCGACCCCGAGCCGACCTTCTGCTGGCCCAGCAGGATGGGCCCGAGATCCTCCATGTTCGCGATCAGGGCGCCGTCGCGACGCTCGGCGGCCACGCGGCGGCGCAGGGGCACCACGATCCCCTGGACCTTCGCCTTCGCCGCGAGCCGCACGGTGGGAGGCAGCCCGCCCTCGCGCAGGGCTGCCTGCACGGCGCCGGCCGCAGCCACGGCTTGCGCGGCTCGCCGGCCGAGGACGGCCTGGGCGCGGGCGGGGGAGCGAAACTGCGAGACAGCCTCGGTGAGGACGGGCCACGCCCGCTCCCCCGGGCCGACCACCAGGTATTCGACGGTGATGCGGCTGCGGCCGGGCGGGCGCAGCCGCACCGGACCGAGCACGCGCACCCGGTCGCCGACGGCGCCCAGGGCTTCCTCCAACTGGCGGCGGCTCTGCTGCAGCTGCATGCGCGTCATGGTGGCATAGAGCAGCACGACGCCGACGCAGCCCACGATGACCGCGGCGGTGGTCGCCTGGGCCCGCAGCAGGGTTCCGACCAGGAACGCGGCAACCATCGTGCCGAGCGCGGCTGGAATGATGTTCATCAGAGCCATTCTACCGCGTGACGCTGCACGGATTGGCCGGATCAGCCGGCGTCGGGCGGCCGGGGGCGGTTGTCGCACCCGCGGTCTGATGGTATGCTGCCAACCGCTTGGAGTGTTTGGCGCTGCGCATCATCGTGGTGGGCTGCGGCCGCATGGGCGCCCATCTCGCGCAGGTCTTGGGCGAGCAGGGCCACCAGGTCTGCGTGGTGGATGACGATCCCAACGCCTTCGACCGCCTGCGGCCGGATTTCCCCGGCCGCATCGTCATCGGCACGGGCATCGACGAGGACGTGCTGGGCGATGCGGGGGCGGCGGAGGCGGATACGACGCTTCTCGCCGTCACCAGCGATGACGCGACGAACTTCATGGTGGGCGAGGTCGCGCGCCACCTGTTCGGCATCCGGCGGATCGGCGTGCGGATCAACGAACCGGAGCTCGAGGCGATGATGGTCGACGCGGGCCTTCACCCCATCAACGTGCCCGCCCTCGTCGCGCGCCACATCAATAAGCTCACGGACTCGACCGGCAAGGGAGCCTGAGCAGGGGCGTGTACTGCGTGATCGTGGGCGGCGGCAAGGTGGGGTTCCACCTCAGCCGCATCCTGCAGCAACAGGGGCATGAGGTCACGGTCATCGAGAAGGATCCGGGCAAGATGGAGGCGCTCGAGCGCGAGCTGGGCGAGGCCGCCATGCACGGCGACGGCGCTCGGCCGTCGGTGCTGGAGACCGCCGGCTGCCGGCGGGCCGACGTCGTGGTGGCCGTGACGGGGGACGATGCGGTCAACCTGCTCATCAGCCAGATCGCCGCGAAGATGTTCGGCGTGCAGCGCACGATCGCCCGGCTCAACAGCCCGCGCAACCGGCGCATCTTCGCCGCCCTGGGCGTTGAGGGCACCGTCAGCAGCACAGCGATCATCGCCGACCTCATCGGCCGCGAGGTCGCGACGCGCGAGCTCCACACGTTGCTGAGCTTCAAGAGCGGTGAGATCACGATCATCGAGATCGACCTGCCAGCGAGTGCCCCTGTCGCGGGAAAGAGCCTGCGCGACATCCACTTTCCGGAGGGCGCGCTCCTGGTGAGCGTGCTGCACGGCGACGACGTCATTCTGCCCACGGGCGCCACCGTGCTGGAGGCGGACGACCGCCTGATCGCGCTCTGCTCGCATGCCACCGAGGCCGCCCTGCGCACGGCGGTGCTGGGCACCTAGCGCTCCGCTTCGCCGCTCATCGGTCGGGCTTGGCGGCCTCCGCTCGTTCCCGCCGCCCCCGCGAGGTCGCGCCGCGGTCCTCCAGCCCCGACTCCGCGCAGCGGACCATGATCACGCCATGCTTGAAGAGCACGATCTCCTGACCGTCCGCCTCCAGAATCAGCGCGTACTGGTCGAAGGCGACCAGCCGGCCCGTCACCCGCAGGTCGTCGAAGCAAACCGCCTCGACCGGCCGCCCGCTCCTGCG
Source organism: Bacillota bacterium (assembly GCA_021792015.1). Classification (GTDB taxonomy): domain Bacteria; phylum Bacillota; class Sulfobacillia; order RBS10-35; family JAJYVM01; genus JAJYVM01. The sequence goes on from JAJYVM010000004.1 coordinate 21,313, forward strand.
CATGGCGTTGAGGCGCTCATCCTCGTGCGAGATCCGCCCGCCGCGCGCGGGGGCGGGCGAGACCGGGCCGTGGTGCACCGAAGCGGGCGGCAGCCGCGGCGAGATGGCACTGCCCGAGTTGACGGAACTGTCAGGGCTGGCCGAACCGGCATGACCAGCCGGCGCATGGCCGGCGAAACCGGCACCATGCCCGTTCGTGCTGCCCTCCGTCCGGGCCGGCGGCGGTGGCCCATCCTCCGACCACACACCGAAGACCTCGGGCGGCAAGACGTGCACCGTCGCCGGCGCCGCGGGCGTCGCCGTGGCCGCCTTCGGCGCCGGCACCGGATCCGCCGGCGGCGGCGGGCCCTCACCGGTCGGTGCGCCGATCCGGATGAATCTCGGTGCCGGCATACGAGCCACCCCCTCGGGCGATTGGGCAGTTCTCCTGGGACGACCGCTTTCCCTCTCGACGTCAGTGGCCGAGACCCAGCCAATCGTGCACGAGGAAGTGGACCTGCCCATAGAGCAGCGTGAAGCGGTAGAGCACGGTGCCGCCGAAGGCGACGCCCAGGGCGATCAGGATCGCGTAGCGGCCGATTCGTCCCGCTGTGCGGATCAGCCCGGGACGGTCGGGAAGGGTGAACACGAACGTCGCGAACCCGCCCAGCAGGCAGACGAGCAGCGCCACGTTGCTCAGGCTGTTGAGGGCGACCATCGAGCCCGTGACCTGGCCGACCACCACCCGGGGCAGGTAGGCCAGGATGTAGCCGGCGCCATATCCGATCCAGATGCCCATTGGAAAGCGGGCCAGCCACTCCCACCCCCGGATGTACCGGGTGTAGAGCAGGGCGCCAAGGACCAGGGGGAAGATCCAGATCCAGCCGCCCGGGGCGCCGACCTGGTTCAGCAGGACGGGACGCAGGTAATTTTGCCACGTGTATCCGAGGCCGTAGCCCGCCGCCAGGCCCACGTAGAGGTGCTCGGTGATCCGCCACGCGGGGTTGTCGTCGTAGAGGAAGCTGAGTACGGCCAGGGTCAGGAGCGCGCCCGTCCAGACGGCCAGCGAGGTGCTCACGGCCGGCGCGCCACGAGGTTGCCCAGCAGCATGACGGCCAGCACGTAGATGGCGGCCATGGCCGAAGCGCCCACCAGCACGTCGGCCCGCCGTGGCTGGCCCGCCAGGGCCTCATACTCCGCGGCGCCGCGCGCCCCCGCGATGACGGCCGCCAGCTGTCCGGCGGCCAGGTACGGCTGCAGAAGGGGAACCTCCATTGAGATGGCGCCGATGATCACGGGGAGTCCGGTCGGGGTGCCGACATAGTAGATCATGGGCGCGAAGCCATCGCCGGAATCAAAGGCGTAGGCGAGGGCGAAGTAGGTGCGGTTGAGCGCCCGCAGCGCCTGCAGAATCGGCATGCCCGCCAGCGGCCGGCCGGCGTAGTCGACCTCGTTGTAGGCCGCGGCAATGCCGCTGGTGGCGGCGCGCAGTGCGACGTCCGGAGCCGGGCGGTAGCCGAGGTTGACCCAGGTCTGTCCGTAGCCCTTCGCATAGGCCGGATCGCGCGCGGCCACCCCGCCCATGACTGTCTCCGCGACCTGTGAGGCCTCCGGCGAGCGGGCCGCGATGACGATGTGCGCCCCCCGGTCGGCCAGGTGGCCGAGCACGGCTGCCAGCATGGGGTCCATCTCCTCGCGCGAACCGAGGCCATACTCCACATACACGAACACGCCGGCGCCGGGCTGGAGGGCCTGGGCCAGGTCGAACGCGGTCCGGGTCTCGCGGGTGGGGCGGGGCGCGATCCGGAGCGGCCAAACGGCGGCCGCGACGGTGATCAGCAGCACCCCGAGGTAGAGCCAGCGCCGGTCCAGCCGGCGGAGCGCGGTCATCCCTGCGGCGACCCCATGTGGCTGCGCTCGAGGCCCAGGAGCACGCGCACCGCGGTGCCGAGGGCGCCCAGGGCGGCGCCGACCTGGATGGCGCGGAAGCCGCCCGTCACCGGCACGGCCATGATCCAGGCCACCAGGCCGTCCCAGCCGTGCCAGATGCGGCCGCCGACGGCGGAGTTACCAAGGAGGGCGATGGCCGCCGCGGCCAGCAGGATCCCGCTTTCCAGGTTCCGCACGCGGAAGGCGCGGTAGGCGGCCGAGGTGATGAAGAACGCGATGAGCCCGTACATCGTGGAGAACACAGGACCCATCACGTTCAGAAAGATCCAGGACGGCAGCGGCGCGGATGCCGGCAGGAAGAAGAGAAGGCCCGCGTAGCCGTACATGGCCACCAGCAGGACGATGCTGTACCCCCATAGCGGGCGGCGGGCGTCGATGGCCCGCAGATGGACGCGGGTCAGGCCGATGAACCCGACGGCGGCGGCCGCCGCGTAGGAGGCCACGATCAGGCGGTCGGCCATGCGGTCGACGCCCGTGGCGTTCACCAGCGTGAACCAGCGGGTGGCGACCACGAAGGCGCCGGCCATGGTGCCGAGCCAGATCGGCAGCTCCTTGCGCATCACCGCTGCAGCCAGCGGCGCAGGGGATCGGACGGGCCGGCGAGCGTGTGCACGATGGCCCCGGCCAGCACCAGCAGCGCCACCACCAGGCGCATCCAGTCCTGCGCGATCACCGTGCTGCGAAGCATGGGGTCACCGGAAACGGACGCCGCCGCGACGTACATCTCCTCGCCGATCAGCGTGTAGTCGCAGCCGGCCACGAAGAAGGGCAACTGGAAGATGTTCGAGGTGGCGGCGAGCTGCAGGGAGCCGGCATCGGCCCCCGCTTCGATCAGCAGCAGCGCCTCGGCGCCGAAGTTGCCGAACATGACGTTGGCCGCCGGCCGCTCGCGGCGGAACATCCCCATGACGGCCGCGGCGTAGGCGAACGGGTTGTCCGAGAGGTAGCGGACGTGCTCGGGGTCGTAAAGGCTCGCCCGGCCGGCCTCGATGTACGTCTGCTGGATCGTGGCATCGCTCAGCGCATAGACGATCTGGTCCGCGCTCGTGTGCAGCAGGGGCGTGTCGTAGCGTGCGGCGGCCAGGGCCAGCTGGCGCAGGATGGGAAAACTCGCCAGGACCTGCGGGTTGCGCGGGTCGTCGGTACCCGGGGTCATATGCACGGGGCGCCCCATCTCCGTGGCGCGGCCCACCATCTCCTCCAGCACACGGATGCCGGGCAGCCGGCGCAGGTGCGGCATCCGGAGGCCATGTCGCGCCCGGAAGAGGCAGATCAGCATCAGGGCCAGCAGCAGCGCCGCCAGCAGCGCCGAGCCCAGATAGCCGGGTAAGAGCAGGCGGGCGCCGTACCCCGGTCCGTCGAAGCCCATTGACCATCCGCCTCCGACGCGGCATGCGTATGCGGAGGGAGGATGGCCATAGGAGCCGAATCCGGGGGGCAAAGCGGACGCGCGCACGGACCGCCTTCGCGCGGATGCGGATGTCAGCGGATTGTCAGAAGGGGGAGCGCCGCCGATGTACTTCGCGCCTCATGAGTCGAGCCGCCCCGTGGAGATGCGGCCGGGCGTCACCCGCCGCTCGCTCGGGCTTGGGCCGAACACCCTGCTCTGCGAGATCACGCTGAAGGCCGACAGCCTCGTGGAGATGCACAGCCACCCGCACGAGCAGATCGGGTACTGCGTGTCCGGCGAGGTCGTCATGGAGGTCGGCGGGGAGGAGCGCACCCTGCATCCCGGCGACTCCTACGCGATCCCCGGTGGCGTGAAGCACTACGCCAAGGCCAACGTGGACAGCGTGGTCATCGACATCTTCCATCCGGTACGGGAGGAGTACCTCGACCGGTAAGCCGCCCGGGAAGTCGCGTTCGCCGGCGGCGCGCAGGCGCCGCCGGCACAAATTCGGAGCCGTTCGGGCATCCTAGCCGCCATGGCGGACAGCGGCTTCACCTGGGTGGTCGGGGGCGAGTCCGGCGAGGGGATCGACACCACCGGCGAGCTCTTCGCGCTCGCGCTCTGCCGCCTTGGCTACCATGTGTACGCATATCGCCACTTCCCGTCGCGCATAAGGGGCGGGCACACGCATTACAGGCTGCGCATCGCCACCTGGCAGGTGCGGGCGCCCGCGGGCGAGATCGACTGCCTCGTGGCGTTCGACCAGGGCAGCGTGGACTGGAACTGGCCGCAGATCCGCCAGGGCGGCATGGTCGTGCACGACGCGGAGTTCGATTGCCAGCTGCCGCCCAGCCGGCCCGACCTCACGGCCTACGCGGTACCCATGAGCGAGATGGCGGGAAAAAGCGGCGCCGCCATCATGAAGAACATGGTGGCGGTCGGCGTCTCGGCGGCCTTTCTCGGGCTGCCGGCGGAACCGTTCGTGGAGGGCGTGCGGCGGCGCTTCAAGGGCAAGGGCGAAGAGGTGGCGACGGCCAACGCGGAGCTCGTGCGGGCCGGGCACGCGTACGCGTCGGCGCACCATCGGCCGGCCGTCCCCTTCGTCGTGGCGCCGGAGCCGGCGGGGGACGGCGGGCGGCGCTACCTCATGTCGGGGAACGAGGCGCTGGCCTACGGGGCGCTGGCGGCGGGGTGCCGGTTCGTGGCCGCCTACCCCATCACGCCGGCCACTGAGATCATGCAGTGGCTGGCGCGCGAGCTGCGGGGCTACGGCGGCGCCGTGGTGCAGTGCGAGGACGAGCTGGCCGCCATCAATATGGCGGTCGGGGCAGCCTACGCGGGCGCGCGGGCGATGACGTCGACGTCGGGGCCGGGTTTCTCGCTGATGACGGAGGGCATGGGGCTGGCGGGCGCGGCGGAGCAGCCCGTCGTGATCGTCGACGACCAGCGGGGCGGGCCGTCCACGGGTCTGCCGACCAAGACGGCCCAGGCGGACCTGCAGCAGGCGGTGTACGGCGGCCACGGCGAGTTCCCGCGCATCGTGATCACGCCCCTGACGGTCGAGGACTGCTTCGATGCGGCCGTGGATGCCTTCAACCTGGCGGAGCGCAACCAGTGCCCGGTGGTGCTGGCGCCCGACCTGGCGCTGGCCATGTGCCGGCAGACCATCGACGGGCTCGACTTCGGCCGGGTGCGCATCGAGCGCGGTCTGCTGGCGGACCCGGAGGAGCTGGCGCTGCGGGCGACCGGGGGCGGGGGTGAGCGCGGGACTGCGGCCGGCGGCGGGGCCGCCGGGCACGGCGGGCGCTTCCACCGCTACGAGCCCCTTGGGTCGGGCGTGTCGCCGCGGGCCTTCCCCGGCCAGGCCGGCGGGCAGCACCTGGTGACCGGCACGGAGCACGACGCGTCGGGCACCGTGACGGACGCGCCCGGCAACCGCGCGGTGCAGCACGCGAAGCGGCTGCGAAAGCTGACTGGCGCGTGGGCGGTGGCGCCTGCGGGCGGCGATGAGGGCCGCGGCGGCGCAGGCGGCAGCAGCGACGGCGCCGGCAGCAGCCCACTCGCGGGTGATGGGGGCCGCGCAGGCGGCGGAGCAGACGGCAGCGGCAGTGCAGTCGCGGGCGATCCCATCGGGCCGGGGGTCCGCGCCGTCGACCTCGCCGGCGCCGGGGACGTCACGGGTGCGCTGGTGCTCATCGGGTTCGGCTCGACGTCCGGGGCGCTGGAGGAGGCCCGCCGAGCGCTGGTGGCGGAGGGCGCCCCCGTCGCCCGCCTGAGCGTGCGCATCCCGCACCCCTTCCCGCGGGGCGAGGTCGCGGCCGCGCTCACGGGCGCGCGGGCCGCGCTCATCGTGGAGGGCAACGCCGAGGGCCAGTTGGAGCGGATCCTCCGCCAGCAGGGGTGTGTGCCGCCGGACTGGCTGGCACCGGGCGAGGCCGAGATGACGCAGGCCGCCATGCTGCGGCCGCCCACGCCCGACGTCGAGGCCCGTGGCGGCGCGGTGGCTGCCGGGACCGGACGCTGGCGCAGCCTCCGCCGCTGGGACGGCAACCCCGTCGGCGCGGAGGAGATCGTGGCGGCGGCGCGTGCGGCGCTCGCCCAGGCCCCCGTGCGATGAGGGCCGCCGTAGCGGGGAGCTGCGCAGGGTCTGCAACGACGGCAAGGACCGCGACGCCTGCAGGGTCTGCGAGCCCCGCGGCGACTCCAACGTCCGCAGGGACGCCGACGCTGGCAAGGGCCGCAACACCTGCGGGGACTGCGACGCCTGCGGGGACCGCGACGCCTGCAGGGTCTGCGAGCCCCGCGGCGACTCCAACGTCCGCAGGGATACCGACGCTGGCAAGGGCCGCAACACCCGCGGGGACTGCGACGCCTGCGGGGACCGCG
>JAJYVM010000280.1 GCA_021792015.1 Bacillota bacterium
AGGCTCGCCCCCTCAAATCAGGCCGTCCGCCCGTTGCCACCCCCGGGGCGAAGGTAGCGGGCGGCCAGGGCCGCCACGAACCCCTCCAGGTCGGCGAGATCGCGCTCCATGATGGCCCAAACCGCCTCGTCGTCCACTTCCGCGTATAGGTGCACGGCCAGGTTGCGAAATCGGACCATGGCGAGGAGGTTCGGCAGAACTTCGTCGCGCAAGACGCCAGCCTGACCGAGCAGCCGAAACGCGTCGCCGTGGTCGCGCGGCTTGCCGAGATTCTCACGCACCACCACGTGCAGAGCGGCGTCGATCGCCGCCGCGATCGCGGTCTGCACCCGGCGCACAGACGCATCCACCACGACCTGGTCCGCGAGCAAGGCGTCGTGACCTTGTGCCCGGCTTTCCCGCAACTGCGCCACCCTGGCGGCGATGTAGTCGAGCTTGCCCTGAAGGCGGTCGGCCTCAATGTCCACGGGCCACCGCCTCCAGCCGCACCCGGCGCGCCTCCGCCTGAAACGCGCGCCAGTCGATCACGAAGTCGCCCCACATCCGCCAGAGGTCCTCGACGTAATCCGCCAGAGCCACGGGATCGCGGACGAAGAGGCGCCGGCCGGTGTCCACGATCTCGGCCTGCAGCCAAAGCGGAGCCGTGTCGATGCGGACCGCGTCGACGTCGTCGGTTGCCAGCAGCTCGGCAAGCCAGGCGGAGCAGTGCAGCAGCCAATGGATGTCCGGCGGGGTGCCCCGCCGCGGCAGCACGGCGATATCGACGTCGCTGAGCGGGCTCTGGCGCTCGGTCCCGTACGATCCAAAGAGCCAGAGCGCATCCACATCGCCGCGCGCGGCCGCGGACTCCGGCAGCCGCCGCAGGCCATCGTCCACGTCCAGCATCTGGCCGTCGGCATCCAGGCGCACGCCCGCACCCCCGTCCCATTGTGAATCGCCACGGGCCACGCCGCAAAGTCCGAGCCATGTCTGTTAGAATTCAGCCGCGAGGGGGCAGGCCGCGACGGACGACTACCGGCCGGAGATGCCACTGATCGTGCAGAGCGATCACAGCGTCCTCCTCGAGGTGGACAACCCGAACTTCGCCGGCGCCCGCGACGACCTCATCGGCTTCGCCGAGCTGGTGAAGAGCCCCGAGCACATCCACACCTACCGGATCACGCCGCTGTCGCTCTGGAACGCCGCCGCCGCGGGCTGGACGGCCGCCCGTGTGCAGGCCGCGCTCGCGCGCTGGAGCAAGTTCCCCCTCCCGGGCGAGGTCGTGGCGACGGTCGCCGACCGCATGGCGCGCTTCGGCCGCATCCGCCTGCTGGCCGAGGACGGCCACCTCTACCTGGAGGCGGACGACCCGCTCCTCCTGACGGAGATCGCCCGCCTGCGCTCCGTCCAGCCCCACGTGGCGGAGCAGACGGCCCCGAACCGCCTGCGCCTTGCGCCGCTGGCCCGCGGCTTCGTCAAGCAGGCCCTGCTCAAGGCGGGCCACCCCGTCGACGACCGGGCCGGCTACCGCGACGGGGACGCGCTCGAGGTCGGCCTGCGCGAGGCGACGCCCGACGGGGAGGCCTTCGCCCTCCGGCCTTACCAGCAGGAGGCCCTGCATGCCTTCCTCCACCGCGACGCCGGCAGCGGCGTCATCGTGCTGCCCTGCGGCGCCGGCAAGACCCTGGTCGGCCTGGCCGCGCTCTGCGCGCTCGGCACCCAGACGCTCATCCTCTGCTCCAGCAACACCTCGGTCCGGCAGTGGATGGGCGAGGTCCTGCGCCGCACCAGCCTCGGCGAGGGCCAGGTCGGCCAGTACACCGGCCAGGGCAAGGAGATCGCCCCCGTCACGGTGGCCACCTACCAGATGCTGACCGCCGGCCATAAGAAGGACTCCGACGAGTTCCCGCACATGAAGATCTTCCAGGCGCGGCGCTGGGGCCTCGTCATCTACGACGAGGTGCACCTGCTGCCGGCGCCGGTCTTCCGCGTCACGGCCGAGATCCAGGCGACACGGCGCCTCGGCCTGACGGCCACCCTGGTGCGCGAGGACGGGCGCGAGGACGACGTCTTCGCCCTGATCGGTCCGAAGCGCTTCGACCTGCCGTGGCGCGTGCTGGAGGGCCAGGGCTGGATCGCCACGGCCGCCTGCCACGAGCTGCGCCTCGACCTCCCGGCGGAGCTCCGGCCCGCCTACGCGCTGGCCGACGGGTCGGCGCGCTATCGCCTGGCCGCCGAGAATCCGCAGAAGGAGGCCCTGGCGGAGCAGCTCGTCCAGGCCCACCCCGACGACCGCGTCCTCGTCATCGGCCACTACCTCGGCCAGCTGGAACGCATCGCGGACCGCCTGCACGCGCCGCTGCTCACGGGGAAGACACCCCAGCGCGAGCGCGACCGCCTCTTCGACGCCTTCCGCGCCGGGGAGGAGCCGGTGCTGGTCGTCTCGCGCGTGGCCAACTTCGCCGTCGACCTGCCCGACGCCAGCGTCGCCATCGAGGTGTCGGGCCTGTTCGGCTCGCGGCAGGAGGAGGCGCAGCGCCTGGGCCGCATCCTGCGCCCCAAGCGGGATGGCCGCCCCGCCACCTTTTACGCCCTGGTCAGCCGCGAGACGGTGGAGGAGGAGTTCGCCCTCCGCCGGCAGCTCTTCCTCACCGAGCAGGGGTACCGCTATACGATCCGGCGTGCCGTCGAGGTGGCCGAGAGCGGCGCGGCGTCAAGGCCGTGACGCCCGCGCTGCTCAGGCGCATGAGTGCGGACGGGCGCCGCCGCCTCGCCAGCGACCTCGGGCTGGCCGATGCCAGTCCGGGCACGCTTGCCGGCCAGATCGCATCCCCAACACGCATCGCGGCCGTCCTGAAGGGCCTGACCCCTGCCGAGCGCGACGCGCTGGCCATCCTCGTCCACGGGATGGGCGGGCGTGGGCCTCGGGCTGAGCTCCTCGTCCGTCTCAACGCGCTGCGACCGTCCGAGCGCCGCCACCCCAGGGCGCTGTCCGGGCTCGAGCGGAAGGGGCTGATTCTGCCGGCCGAGCTTGCCGGCCGTCAGGTGGTCGTGTACGAGGAGGTCGCCGCCGCGGCCGCCCTGGCGGTGTCCGCGCGGCCGTTCGAGGATCCGAGGTTCCTGGCGACTGCACCGGAAGCCGCATACGCCGTCCACCCCGAGCGCGTCCTGGGCGAGCTGGCGCGGCTGCTCGGCGCCCTTGCCGGCGGGGTGCGGGTGACGGCTGCCGGCGATGTGCACAAGCTGGACCGCAAGCGCCTGGCGGGTGTCTGCGACGTCGGCGGCCCAGGCCCGCTGCCGTCCGAGTTTCCCGGCTGGGCCGGCTACGAACCCGAACTGGGGCTCGACCTCGCGCTCCTCATCCAGCTCGGGCTCATCGAGGCCGGGGCCGGGCAGTGGCGGGCCGCCCCGGCGGCGGCGCGATGGGTCGCGATGCACGCCGCGGCGCAGTGGAAGTCGGTTCTGTGCGCCTGGCGCGACCTTGGCAGGAGCGGCATCGGCCCGCCCATGGACGACCTCATCTCCGCCTGCGGCGGCAAGCGCTGGGTGGATGCCGACCGTCTGGCCGCCAGCTACGCGCCGTTCGCACCGTTCGCCTCAGATCCCGATCAGGCCGCCGCGACCCTCATCAGCGTGTTCATCGTGGTCGGGATGGCCATCGGCGCGCTCGCCGCAGGGGGCATGGACAAGGCTACCGCCATCCACCTCGTCGCGCCGGCGGCGGCGGCGCTGCGGGGAGAGCCCGTGCCCCTGCCCGACCTGGACGAACCGGTGGTGGTCCAGCCAGATTTCGAGGTCTTCGTGCCGCCGCGCGCCCCCGTCCAGGTCTTCTGGGACCTGGAGCGATGGGCTGAGCGGATCCGCGTCGATCGGGTGGCGCGGTACCGCATCACCCGCGCATCCGTGCGCGCGCGCAGCCGCGCCGGGGATTCGGCGGAGGACTGGCTGGAGCGGCTGCAGCGTGCCGCCCGGTTCGGCGTGCCGGACAACGTCCGCGCGTCGGTGCTGGACTGGGAGGAGGCTGGCTGCCAGGCCGACATGCGGATGGCCGTCGTGCTGTCGTTCACCGGCCGCCCCCCCTCCGACTGGATCCCCCCGCCCGGATCGCGCCGCCTTGCCGACTCCGTGTGGGCGGTCGATGTCGCGCGGGCGCCAACGGTCCACAGGCAACTGGGTGATGCCGGCGTTCAGGTGGATGGCGACCCGGTGGCCTGGCGCCGCGCCGCCGCCGTGCTGGCCCACCCCGGCGCCCTGCGGTCGGCGGTGCCATCGCTGCCCTGGCCCGGACCGGCGCCAGGCGACCCGCGCACGGCGTTTGCGGACGAACCCCCGGCGCCTGGCCGGGCGCCGGGCCAGGCCTCTCAAGGCGAGGTGGCGGCAGCGGCTGAGGCGGACGCCGCGAGCCCCGAAACGGACTGCGGCGGTGCGGACGGGCCGGGCCCGAATCCGGTTGCCGGGAAGGGCGCAGCGGTGGCTGCGGCGCCCGGCGGGCAAGCACCCGCCGCCGGCCGGAGGTCCACCCGCCGCGGCGCAGCCAAAGTGCGGCCGGCGGAGCCTGCGGACCCCTGGGCGGCCACCGCGGGCACAGCAAGTGCCGGCGCGCCTTCGGGCGCCTCCGGACGCAGGACCGGCGCGCATACCTCAACCCTCGCCGCGGGGGTGCCACCAGCACCGGGCCGCCCAGGGCCCTCCCCATCCAGCGCGAGCCTGGCTGCCGCTGCGCCGGCCTCCCCACGCGAGATCCGGCGCGGACTCCTGCGCGCGGAGCAGATGAAGCGGCTGGTCGAGGTGACGGCCCGCGACGGCAGGCGGTGCGCCATCCTGCCCGTGCTGACAGGCGACCGCGTCCGTGGCCGCTGCGTCGACTGCGGCGCCGATGTCGACATCCCCCTCGCGGACATCCTCGCGCTGATGGTCCGCACCCGGTGAAGCTGAGCGACTGCCTGGCGCGCATGCCGGCCGCCGACCGGCTGATCCTGGCCCAGGAGGCAAGGGTGGCGGACGGCGCCGATCTGTCAGCGCTCGCGCGTGCGCTCGCGCGTCCGGAGCGGGTCAGCAGATCCCTGTCGGCCTTGGGGCCGGCGGGGCGGGATGCCCTCACGCTGGCGATCCTCGCCTTCGACGGCCAGGCGGACCGCAACACCCTCGCGCGTGAGCTCGGACGGATGCATCCGACCGCGGCCGGCGAGGCGCTTGCGGCGCTCGAGCAGGCCGCGCTGGTCGCCCCCCGCACGGCGAGCCCGTGGTCCTTCGTCCTGCTGGAGGAGGCGGCGCCCGCCGCCCGCGGGGCCGTGGCCGCCTGGCTGCAGGAGGCCTGCGCGCCCTGGGCGGAGGACGTGCGGCCGGTCCCGCCGGCTGATCCCGTGGCCGCCCTGGCGGACACCGTCCGCCTGCTCGCCGCCCTGGCCGATGGCGTCCGCGTGCGGCAGGAGGGCGGGATCTTCCAGCTCGATCAGCGCCGCCTGGCCCAGCTCTTGGACCGCAGCCGGCCGGCGTTGC
>JAJYVM010000281.1 GCA_021792015.1 Bacillota bacterium
GCCGAGCCCCGGTACCCGTAGCGGCGGCACCCACTTCTGGGGACTGCCGCCCTGACGCCGATCGACGGCGTGCCGGGTGGACGTCAGGTCGTCGGGCAGTCCGCGCCGGGAGAGGCATCCCTGGGGCACGGGGCCGCCCAGCGTGCGCTCCCAGGGAGACGGGTTGAAGATGACCAGGGCGTCTTGTGCGTTGTGGGGGATCCTGCGCGCGAGATCCGCCACCGCGTCCCGCTGCAGCAGCAGGCTGAGGCTGCGGGCCTGATAGGCGCAGTGCGCCTTGTGGTTCCATTGTGCCGCGGCGTCCTCGTGTTCTGGTGCGCGCACAGACAGGTCGGCGCCCCAAGTGTGCTCGTCCCAGAGGTGCAGCGCCTGCCAGGCCTCCGTGCGCAGGGCCGCCCGCCGGTCGGCCGCGCCGCTGCCCCCCGGCAGGGGATCGGCCGCCTCGCCGGGGGGTGCGGCGGCAAACGCGTCGGCGGTGCGCAGGCGGCTCCGGCTCTGGCGGTTCATGGCCTGTTCCGCTGCCGAGGAGATCGCGCCGAAATTCCAGAAGTCGGTCCAGTCGCCGCGGTGCACGGGGAGGTGGGCAGCGGCGGCGCGCACCGCCGCCCACCACTGCCCGGGCAGCGCGATGCGCAGGTGCGGCGTGTTCCCCGCGGCGTTCCACCGGCGGACGAACTCGGGCAGGCGTGGATCGGCTGAGCCGTTGTCGCCGAAGGCGTGCGTGAGCTGGACCGCGATGCAGGGCAGCGGCCAGCCCTTGCGTTCCAGGCGCCGTTCCACGTCCGCCCAGGACCGGCGAAAGTGGTCGGGATCGTGGGGAATCCCCAGCCCGTTGCCGAACATGTAGTGCCAGCCGTTGAAGGTCAGAAGCCGCCGTCCCGTGGGCCCTTCCCACCAGAATACGTCCGGCCGGTCCAGCGGCGCGCCGCCGAAGTGCTCGTTGATGGCCATGCTGAACGCCTCGATCCCGGCGTCCAGCAGGACGTCAACGGCCGGCCAGTTGTGGCCGTTGACGTCGCAGTTCATGCCGTGGCGGACGGTCAGGCCGTAGCGGGTGCGCAGGAGGGCCAGGGGCTGGAGGGTCTCGATGAGTTGATCGGTATCCAGGAGCGGGGTGAGGTTGGCCAGCATGCCCGTCACCTCCACCCGCCCGGCACGTTCCAGTCGCAGCAGGCGCTCGACCTGCCGAGTGGGGGCCCGCTCCAGCCAATGCAGGAGGGGAGCGGTCGTCTCCACCGTCCAGCGGAAGGCGTCGGCGGCCCCGTCCGCCCCCTGCTCGGCCAGGTCCAGCGCCGCGTCGAGGAAGCGGCACTCCAACTCCCACACGACCGGCTGGTCGTGGGTGTAGCCGATGTCGGTGTGGCTGTGGTGGATGAGATATATCGTGTCCACGCCTTGCATGTCCATCCTCCCCTGTCTCCCGCCCAGGGACCCGGCAAAGTCGTCCAGTGGGCCAAGCGGCGGGGGGCCCGGACGGTCGAGACCCACACACGCTGGTGGTGGGCACCCGCCCTGACGTGACTTTGCCGGGATCCTGGTCTCCAGCCGCCGGGGCGCCCACCCGCGTCGGACACAGTCCCGGCGGCAGGGGGCGGGGCGCCCGATCCGAAGCCTGCTGCCGTGCCCACGGCGTCACCGGCCCTTTCCGCCCGGCTGCCGTCCGCGGGGGGTGCGTTCGGTCGCAGCGCGCGCGGCAGAGGTCACAGGCGCTGACGGGCGCGGGCGACCGTCCGGGAGCGCCGCCGCCGGGGCGCCCACCCTACCAGGGACTGGCCACGAAGAGTTGGAGGGCCCTGTTCAGTTGCGTCGCGCTCGCCCGAACCGCTGCCGCATCCACTCCGAAGTCCTTGGCCAGGCCGGTGTACGTCGGTCGCAACGCGGCCATGCGTCCCACCACGTGCACAAGCCCTGCGGCGGCGGCATCCGCGCCGCCACCCGACTCCCGCTCGCCCGGCCGGAGCCGGCGCCAGGAGGCGACACAACGGAGGAAGAACGGCAGTCCGAGGTTCGGCCGAGCCTTATCCCACAGCGCCTCCTCCACCGGGTCCAGGTCGCCGCGGGGCGGCGGCGCGCCCTCGAACAGGCGGGTGGCCACCTCGGGCCGCAGCGCGCCGCGGGGGGGCAGGGCGGGGCCGAAGCAGTCCCGGCACGGGAGGAGTTCGGAGAAGGCCGCGACAGGAGCGGCGGACGCCCAGCGCAGGGTGAAGGCGTACAATGTTCGGCCCGCCCGCAGCGCTCCAGAGACCGCGCAGGGCAACAGGGGATCCTCGACGATCGGTCCCAGGCGGGCCTCGTCCGGCGGTACGCCAAGCGGTAGGCCCACGGTCAGCAGCGGTCCCGCCCGTCCCCAGAGAGCGGTGGCCACCGCCAGCGGGGACTGCCGGGCGATCGCGGCGGCGGGTGGGACGCCCGCAGCGGCCAGGCTGCGCAGAAAGGCGAAAGCGGCCTGTTGACGGAGGCGTTCGCCCTGATCGCCTGGGGTCGCGCCGCGCGCGGCCGGACGGCCGCCGCGGTCAAGCGGCACCGCGGGTCGCGTACGCCCGGGCGCCGCCGGGTGCCGGGCGTGCGCGACGTCGGGGTCGGGCCTGAAGCCGCCCGGCCCTCCGGAGCGCATGGCGGCGACTTGTTGTCCGGGCGCGCCCTTCCGGGTCGCGCCTACCGATCGGGGCGCAGGCGTTGAGGGGGCCGCCGTCTGTCCGTGCCGGACCCTGTTCGGCGCCGCCCCGGCATTCGCCACGGCACCGCCTGTCTCTGTGGCCCCGGCATTCGCCACGGCGGCCTCCCGCAGCGCCGCCTCCGCCTCGCGGCCGCAGGCCGCCTCCGGCGGGTCGGTGGCGTCTGCGCTGCGCATCCCCTGCGACGTCCCGGCTGCCGTCCCGTTCCGCCGGGCCGGCCACACCCGCGGCGGGGCCCCCTGCCGGTGGCCCGTCTCGCCCATATCTCGGTCCGGCTCCTCCGCGGATCCCGCAGCTCCCCCCCCCGGATCGCGGGATGCGTGGGGGGGCAGGCAGCGGGCGCAGCCGAGGGCCTCTCGCCCCGCAGACAGCGCGTCCTCGGACCCGCAGCGGGGGCACGCCGCCGGCACGAAGTCCCCCGCATGCAGCGACCAGCAGAGAGCAAACGGGAAGCGGCGTTCGCCGCGCCGCACCCAGACCGGGAAATAGATCGCCGGAGCCAGGAGCAGGTGCAGCCGGAAGCGTTGCAGGTCGTGTCGCGGCCGAAACTTGTCCGCAATCTCCAGGAGCCGCCGCTCCCGCTCGGCGGCCGTGACCTCGGCCTGACGGTCGAGCAGCGCCTGCCGTTCCGGTGGCGCGCCCTCGCGCCGGCGCGCGGCGGCGGCCAGCACCGCCGCGTAGTAGGCCTCCACCCGCTCCCGTTCGCCGCGGCGCGCCGCCTGGGCCTGCCGGGCCAGCTCCTCGCCCCGAACCGCAGCGCGCTCCTGCAGCAGGGCGTCCGCCGCCGCCAGCGCCACGTCCAGCCGCGGCTGCAGGATCGGGTGGAGTGCGTCCCCCCCCTCCGCGCCGGGCACCTCCCGCCAGCGCCGGATCTGGGCTTCGGGGAGGCTGAGGCCGGTGCGGGCGTCCACCCACGCCTCCAGCCGCTCCTGGAACTGCTCGTCCAGGGTGTGCGTGCACAGGGCCCCGACCCGCAGCAGCGGGACGAAGACCGGTGCGGGCGTGCCGGCGGGATCGATGCGCCCGTGCTCGACCGGGATGCGCTGCCGCGCCCGCGCGAGCAACACCCCCGGATCCGGTGGCAGCGGTCTGGGCCAGGGGAGCCAGACCAGACCGGAGTCGCCTGCCCGGAGCGTCGCGGAGACGGCGCGCTCCAGCACTGGATGGCCCGGGGTGAGGAGCACGGCCCCCTCCTCGTCGGCCACTTCGGGGTCGGAGGTGATGGGCAGGGTTTCCGGGGCGCCGAGTTCGGCCTGCAGCGCGGGGGGCAGGATGGCCAGCGCCTGGTCGGGACCCTCCTCGACAGCTGCGCCACGCGCCTCCGCGAAGCGCAGCAGGAAGTTGTACGCCGCGTCCGTGCTCATGCGTCCCCCTCCGTGAGCGGCAACAGGGCGTCTCCGTCGGCGCGGGTGCGCAGGTAAGCGGCGCGCGCCTCGGCCAGACGGGTGCCCAGTTCCTCCATGCGTCCGGCGAACTCCTCGTCGTCGCGGCTGTGCACGTGGTGCTCGAATACCGCGGCCTCGAAGTCGAAGTCGTCGTCGATGCGGCCGAGGATCATGTCCAGTTCCCCGACCACCAGTTCGAAGAGGTTGATCTTGGATTCCAGCACCGAGAGGATGCGGTCCTCCAGTGTGCCGCGCGCCACAAGGTTGTGCAGGACGACGTCGTGCTCTTGGCCGATGCGGTGGATGCGGCCGAGGCGCTGCTCGATCTGCATCGGGTTCCACGGCAGGTCGAAGTTCACCATCACGTGGCAGAACTGGAGGTTGCGCCCCTCACCGGCTGCCTCTGTGGTCAGCAGCACGGGGATGTCGCCGCTCCACGCGGCTATGACGGCGTCCTTGTCCCGGCGGCCCAGACCCCCGTGGTAGGCCACCACTTCGATGCCGGCGGCGCGCACCGTCCGGACCAGGAAATCCAGCGTCGCGCGGAAACCGGTGAAGACCACCACCTTTTCCCCCTGCGCCAGGTGGCGGCGCAGCAGCGTCAGCAGCGCATCGGCCTTGGCGGTGGCCGGCGGGGCATCCGCGGTCGCCACGGCACGCAGGTGGGCGGCCCGTTCCGCCAGGGCGGCCGGGCTGCTGCCCGCCAGGCGCTGCAGGGTGCGCAGCGCCATCGTTTCGGCGGGGCGCGCGCCCGCGCCCGCCGACCGGACGTGTGCGCTGACGGCGGCATACAGGGCCGCCTCCTCCGGGGTGGGGGAAACGCGGTGCGTCTCCGCGAGGCGGCGGGGAAGCATCACCTCCACCTCGCTGCGGCGGTGCCGCACCATCACCTCCCGCATGCGCTGCTGGAGCGCGGATAGGTTGCGCACCGAACCGGCCGTGCCGGCCGCCCCGTAGGTCTGTCGAAACTCGGCGGGGGTGCCCAACTGGCCCGGTCGGACCAGGTTCACCAGGTGGTAGAGTTCCTCCAGGCGGTTCTCGACGGGCGTCGCCGTCAACAGCAGCATGTAGCGCGCGGAGAGGGACTTGGCCAGCAGGGCGGAGGCGCTGCGCGGGTTCTTCAGGCGGTGCGCCTCGTCGACAACCACCAGGTCCCACGGCACCGCCGCGGCGGCCTCGCGATGCGGGCTGCGGCGCGCGGCCGCCAGGGAGGCCAGCACGACGGGGGCCTCCCAGGGACGCTCGGCCGCCTGCCAGGCGGGGCTGCCCTGCACCAGGCAGGGCAGGACGAACTTGCGATCGAGCTCCTCGGCCCACTGGCCCACAAGCCCGGCGGGGACCAGGATCAGGATGCGTGCCGCCAACCGGCGCATGAACAGTTCACTGGCGACCAGGCCCGCCTCGATAGTCTT
>JAJYVM010000282.1 GCA_021792015.1 Bacillota bacterium
TGGTGTTCGTCCTGGTCGGCGGCGCCATCGCCTGGCTCGTCGGCATGAGCGGGTGGCCGCTCCGCCCGCGGGCCCCGGAAGCCGCGGCCGTGCGCGACGCATACCGCGCCGTGGCCGCATCCTTCGGCTCCGGGTCGGACGGGCGCGCGCCCCACCACGCCATGGAGGCTGTCGCGGCGGCGGTGGACGCGACGACCTGGGGAAGCCGGCGCGACGCGGCGGGCAGCGGCCGGCTGCGTGCGCTGGCGCGCGGGGCAGGGGGGATCCTGCTCGCCGGCGTCGGTCTGATCGCCGAAACCGGCGCACCCCTGCCCGCCGCGGTCCGCCGCTCCGTCGCGGCCATGGGCAGGCTGGCATGGCCGGGGAAGGACCGGGCGCCGGCCGCCGACGAAGCCGCCGCCGCGCTGGGCCCGCTGGCCCGCACCCGCGCCGGCGCGCACTTTGTGGAGGTTGCGGCGAAGGCGGCGCGGGCTGGGTCGGCGTCGCCGGAGGCGGCGTCCGAGGCATCGCGCGAGGCCGTGCCCGGGGCGGTGCCCGCACCGGTACCCGCACCGGTACCCGCACCGGACATCCTCGCCTCCGTGCTTGGCCCGTCGCCGCTGCTGCCGTTCAGCACGCTGCGAATCGGGATCGCCGTGGCGGCCTCCGTGGCGGTCGCGGGTCTCCTGGGCATGTCCCACATCTACTGGGTACCCCTCACGTGCGCGACCGTGCTGCAGGGCGAGACGGTCCTGGTCCTCACGCGGCGCGCGATCCAGCGGGTGGTGGGGACGGTGGCGGGGCTGCTGCTGGCGGGCGCGCTGCTGGCCGTTCTCCACATGCCGCCGGCCGCGGCGCTGGCCGTGGTCGTCGTGCTGCAGGCCCTGATGCTGATGGTGATCGCCAAGAACTACGCCCTCGCCGTGGCCTTCGTGACAGCCTTCGCCTTCATGATCCTGAGCGTCATCAGCCCGGCGCCCGCCGGGCCCCTGGTGCTTGCCCGTCTGCGCGACACCCTCCTGGGCGTGGCCGTGGCGCTCGCCGCCACCTACCTGCTGTGGCCGCGCGTGTCGTCCAGGCGGCTGCCCGCGGCTCTGGCCACCCTGATCGCCCGCGGCGGCGACCTCCTGACCGACCTGATGGCCGGCGTCCCGGGCGCGTGGGCGCGTCAGGCCCCGCTTGTCACGGCCATCCGGCGCGCGGAGGCGGTGGCGCAGGACGCGCGGGCCGAGGTCCCGCCGCCGAGGACGGTCGAGGCGCTGATGCCGGGTGTTGCCGCCGCGGAGCGCCTGGGCTACCTGCTGCTGGCGGCGCAGGCTTGCGGGGTCTCCCTGAATGGCCACGATGGCACAGCCCGCCGCGCGCGGGCCATCACGGACGCGGCGGCGCGGCAGGCGGGCGCCGGCCGCCCGCCGGAAGCCGACCTCCCGGTGCCCGACACCTGGCCGCCGGTCGAGCGGGAGCTGCGCGCCCTCACCCGGCTCTGAGCCGCCGCGACAGAAGCACGTCTTCGGTGGCCTGCGCCACACCCTCACCCGAGCCCGGGCCCGCCGGGTCGGAGGCGGCCAACGGCGGCACCCGCGACCCGCACCGGCGTTCGCCTCTGCGCGCGAGCCGGAGGCGCTGGCCCTCCTCCCGCTGCCCGACACCCGGCCTCCCTTTACCGCTCCCACGCCCAATAGCGGCACCCGCACCTGCTGCGCCGCCGCGACAGAGGCGCCGGCTGGTGCGCCCGTGAGGGCAGGAACCTCCCGCCGCGTCCGCGAAGCGCCACCCATGGCCCTCCGCCGGCGGTCACCAACGGCCCGGCGGAACGGCCTGGCAGCGTGATCCCCGCCGCCGGCCAGCCCCGGGCCCGCTCGCACCGCGCCCCTGGCTCCCGCCGAAGAGGAGGTTTGCCGCCTGATGGCGCGCCACGCCATGCGCATCGAGGATCTGCTGGACTTCCGCTTCCCCGGCGACGTCCAGCTCGCCCCGGACGGCCGCAGTGCCGCCCTGGTGCTCTCCGAGTTCGACCGGGAGCGCAATGGCTACCGGAGCGCCATCTGGCTGGCCGGCCTGGAGTCGGCGACCCCGCGCCGCCTGACCTGGAGCGGCCGCCGCGACCGCCAGCCGCGCTGGTCGCCGGACGGCCGCCGCCTGGCCTTCCTCTCCGACCGCGCCGGCGAGGACCAGGTCTGGGTCCTGGACCTTGCCGCCGGCGGCGAGGCGCGCCAGCTGACGGCGCGCAAGGGCGGGGTGTCCGCCTTCGCGTGGTCGCCGGAAGGCGGCCGCCTGGTGCTGGTCGGCCGCGACCCCCGCCCCGAGCCGCCCGCCACGCCCGGGCCCGACGCCCGCTACATCACCCGTCTGCGGTACAAGGCCAACGGCGAGGGCTACCGCGACGACCGCCGCGCCCACCTGTACGTCGCCGACGCCGCCTCCGGCGAGGCGCGCCAGTTGACCTCCGGCCCCTGGGACGACGGCGACCCGGCCTGGTCCCCTGACGGGACCACCATCGCCTTCACGTCGGCCCGCGGCGACGAGGCCGACCCCTGGTTCGGCACCGATCTCTACGCCATCCCGGCCGCCGGTGGGGATGCGCGCATCCTGGTCAGCAAGTCCGGCGGCATCAGCTCGCCGGCCTACGCGCCCGATGGGCGCCAGATCGCGTTCCTGGCCGCCGCCGGCAAGAACAGCGGCGAGAACGTCAGCATCTGGCTGGTGTCCGCGCAGGGCGGCGAGGCCAGCTGCCTGACGGCGGGCTTCGACCAGCACGCCGGCTGCGCCGTGGGCTCCGACCTCCGCCGCGACGCCGGTGGCGCCGGCCCCGACTGGATCGAGGGCGGCCGCGCCCTGCTGGCCATCTTCGCCGACGGCCCCGCCGCCCGCGTGTACCGCATCGACGCCGCGACGGGCGCCGCGACTGTGGCCGCCGGCAGCGGCGCTGTCGCCGTCTCCTCCTTCTCGGCCTCATCCGACGGCCGCCTGGTGGCCGGGATCTGCGGCGATGCCCTGCACCCGGCGGAGGCCTGGGCCTGGGCCGGCGGCGACCCGCGCCCGCTCTCGGCGTTCAACGCCGACGTCCTGGCCAACCTCGAGCTGGCGGCGCCGGAGCACGTCCCGTTCAAGAGCTTCGACGGGCAGCAAATCGACGCGTGGGTCCTGCGCCCCGTGGGCGCCGCGCCCGGCAGCCGCAGCCCGCTGGTCATCGAGGTCCACGGCGGTCCGCACGCGGCATACGGCCACGGCATCTTCCACGAGTTCCAGGTGCTGGCGGCCCTCGGTTACGGCGTCCTCTACACGAACCCGCGCGGCAGCATCGGCTACGGCGAGGCCTTCACGCAGGCCTGCGTCGGCGACTGGGGCGGCGGCGACTACCAGGACGTCATGGCCGCCGCCGACATGGCCTGCACATGGGACTGGGTGGACCCCGCGCGCCTCGGCATCACCGGCGGCAGTTACGGCGGCTTCATGACCAACTGGGTGATCGGCCACACCACGCGCTTTGCCGCTGCCGTCACCATGCGCAGCGTCGTCAACTTCTTCACCAAGTACGGCGTCTCGGACAACGGCTGGATGCACAACTCGCGCGAGCTGGGCGGCGCCGACCTCTGGGACGACGAGGAGACGCTGTTTTTCCGCTCGCCCCTGCGCTACGCGCGCAACGTGCGCACGCCGACGCTGATCATCCACAGCGACGAGGACTACCGCTGCCCGCTGCCCGAGGGTGAGCAGCTGTACGTGGCCCTGCGCCGCCTGGGCGTGCCGACGGCGTTCGTGCGCTTCACGGGGGAAAACCACGAGCTGTCGCGCGCCGGCAAGCCGGCCAACCGCCTGGAGCGCCTGCGGCAGATGACGGCGTGGTTCGACCGGCACCTGCGCCCACGGGCCTGACGACACCGATGCGCGTGTGTGAGGCGCGCGCCCGGAGCCAGAGAAGGCGGCAGGCCTGCCGGACGCAGTCCGCGCCCAAACGATGATCGACGGCCGGTTTCTGGCCTTTGTGGGCGTTGCCGCCCTGCTCATCGTGATCCCCGGTCCCGATATGGCCCTGGTGGCCGCCAGTGCCGTGGCGGGCGGGAGGCGGGCCGCCTTCGCCGCCGCCCGTGGCATCGGCGTTGGCATTGCCGTCTGGGGCGCGGCCGTGGGGCTGGGCGTCGCCGCGGTCATGCAGGCCTCGCCGGTGCTGTTCACGGCCCTGCGGTTGGTCGGGGGCGCCTACCTCGTCCACCTCGGCGTGCGGCAGCTGCGGGCGCGGCAGGGCGCGGCCCTCCGCCCGCGAGCCGGCAGCCCCTTCGTGCAGGGACTGGTCGGCAACCTCCTCAACCCCAAGGCGGCCGTCATCTTCCTCACCATCGTGCCGCAGTTTCTGCGGGCCGGGGACCCGGCCACGCGCATCCTGGCCATGACCGGCGCCTTCGAGGTCATGATCCTGCTCTGGCTGCACCTCTTCGGCATCGGCATCGCCCGGCTCGGGGGGGTCCTGGCGCGGCGGCTGCGGGTGGCGACGGGGGTCGTTCTGATCGCCCTCGGGGTGCGGCTGGCCGTCGCGCGTGCCTAAGGCCGCCAGCGCAGCAGCCGGTTTCTGCCCTGGTCGACGATGACGAGGCTTCCATCCGGGGCGGCGGCCATGCCCTGCGGGTTGGCGAGGCCGCCCAGGACCTGGCGCACCCGCGGCGCCACCTCCCAGATGGCGCCGGACAGCGCGTTCACGTAGATCCGGCCGCCCGTGGCCACGATGTCGTCCGGCTCGGAGAGGCGGGCGGCGACGGTGCCGCCGAGCAGCACGCGGCCGCCGGTCTCATCGACGATGCCGTAGCCGCCGGACGGCAGGCGCATGGCGTCCGTCGGGCGGCCGAGGCCGCCGGGAATCAGCACGCGCGTGGCGCCGCTGCGGGGGTCGATCGCCAGCAGCCGGCCGCTCGGGCTGTCCGGCACCAGCAGCGACTGGGTGGCCGGATCCCAGCCCAGGCCGTCCACGCCGAGCCGGTCGGTGTGGTTGGGGACGGCGGCGATGATTGTGACGGCGCCCGTGGCCGGGTCGACGCGCACGATGTCGTTTCGGCCCTGCTGGGCCACGGCCAGGCTGCCGTCGGGCAGCACCACGATCCCCTCGGGGTCGGACAGGCCCTGGGCGATGGCGGTGGGGCGGCCGCCGCCAGGGGGCATGCGTCCGATGCGGCCCCCGGCGAAGTCGCTGAAGTAGATCGTGCCGTCGGGGGCGACGGCGATGTCGTCCGGCTGGCCGAAGCCGGGTCCGAGGACCGTGGGCGGGGCGGGGGTCGCGGGGGCCGTGGCGGTCGCCGTGGCCGCGGCTGACGCGGTCCCGGCCGGGGCTGTCGTGGTCGCGGGGGCTGTGGTGGTCACCGGGGCAGGGTTGGCCGCTGGGGCAGTGGTCGCCGGGGCCAGGTTGGTTGCCGGGGCTGTGCTGCCCCGGCCGGTGGCGCTCGCCGTCGCGGAGGGTGGCGGCGCTGCCGCCGTCGCCGAGGGCGTCACCA
>JAJYVM010000283.1 GCA_021792015.1 Bacillota bacterium
GCAGGCCACGCGGGCGACGCAGACCGCGCAGGCGACGCAGACCGCACGGGCGACGCAGACCGCACGGGCGACGCAGACCGCGCAGGCGACGCAGACCGCGCGGGCGACGCAGGCCGCACGGGCGACGCAGACCGCGCAGGCGACGCTGACCGCACGGTTTGACTTGGCCCCTGCTGGGCATGCGCCGGGGGTCACCGCCACGCGCAGGATGTCGGCGGCCGGCGGCACGGGCGGCAGCAGCCTCGGGGCGGTTGCACCCGCGGCCCGGCCTCCGCCGCAGGGTTCGGCGGGACGGGCCGGGGCTGGCTGCGTCGCAAACACAGCAACGCCGTGGGTGGACCGGCCGGATCAGGTCAGCGGCTTCCCGCAGGGGATGGCGTGCCGGCAGCGGTGGCCCGTCCGGGGCTCATCGAAGGGAGCGGACGCCGGACTGGCGGCAATGGGTCTGCGGCCGCCCGAGCACCGCGCCGTGCGCCCGACCCCGATCCGCTGGCGGACCGGCCGGGCGGCGACCGCGGGGGTCACTGCGCCGAGGACCTGCGGTACTCCGCCGACGCTTTGCAGCCGATGCCGCCCCGGTTCTTGAAGTCGCCCTCGATGCGCATGCGCAGGGGCTGCACGGCCGCGACGAGATCCTCCAGGATGCGGTGGGTCAGGTGCTCGTAGTAGATGCCGACGTGGCGGTAGGAGAGCAGGTAGTACTTGAAGGATTTGAGCTCCAGGCAGAGCTTGTCCGGCACGTAGGTGATGCGCAGCGCGGCGAAGTCGGGCAGGCCCGACCACGGGCACACCGACGTGAACTCGTCCGTCTCGAGCACGAGCTCGATCTCACGGCCCGCGTACTCGTAGGGGAAGGTGTCCAGAAAGTCGGCGCGGATCGCCTCGTAGCCCTGCGTGTCGTAGCGGACCGCATCCATCTCGGCCTGTTTGGCCGGGCGCGGGGTCATCCGTCTTCCTCCTCCTCGCAGAAGCGGCGCCAGAGCGCGGCGAGCTCGCCGGCCTTGGCGGCGACAGCGGCCGCATCCCCCCGGACGACCGCCAGCGCCGCCTGGAGCGGCGCGACCAGCTCCGGAAGGCCGAGCAGCGCGCGGCACTGCCAGGCGACGTGCTTAGTGTAGTCGACGGGGTAGATCCGCGCCCTGAGGAAGAGATAGTGGAGCAGGTAGCGCTGGGCGTACACGAGCCGCAGGAGCGCCTCGAAGAACTCGTCCCGTGGCGCCATCCGCCGCACCTCGCCGAGGTTGTGGCGGAAGTCCGCCGCGATCACGGCCATGCGCTCGGCGCGCACATCCTCGGGCAGGTACGGCAGAAACCGCCGCCGCCAGGCCCGCCAGCGCCCGTCCGGATCCCAGATCGGCGTGGCGTAGACGGCCAGCCCGCCGACATCCAGCTCATACGGATCCAGACGGGCGAGCCCGCCCAGCGGCCGCAAGTCGCCCTCCGTCGGCTCCAGGTCGACGCGGACCGGGCCCACCACCACACCGCGGTTCTGCGACACGCTGGTCCCCACCGCGGCTGCGCACCCGGCCGCTTCCGCCGGCAGGTCGAAAGGCCCGTCGTGGAAGATGGCGAGGTCCACGTCCGAATCCGCGCGGCCAGCGCCTCGCCCGATGCTGCCCACGAGGACCAGCGCCCAGACGCCAGGGCGTGCCCGAAAGTGGTCCGCCACCGCAGTCGCTGCTCGCTCGTGCGCCGGCGTTGGGTACATGCGCAGCGCTTCGTGATCGCCGCATCAGCGACCTGCCGGGCGGTCTATAATGACTATTAACGACTACCATGGTCGTGAAAGAAGGTCGGTACGGTGGAGATTCCCGCGGGTGAGTTCAAGACGCGCTGCCTCCAGCTGATTGAGGCGGTGCGAACGGAGCGCTCCGAAATTGTGATCACAAAACGCGGCCGTCCGGTCGCAAGACTCGTCCCGCTGAAGGAGGAGGAGGTGCGCCCGCTCTTCGGGTACCTCAGGGGCTCGGTGACGGAGACGGGTGACATCGTCAGCCCGATCGGCGACGAGTGGGAGGCGGCGCGTGCCCGCTGAAGAGGCCCGGCCAGCTGACCTACTGCTGGACACGCACGTCTGGGTGTGGCTCTTGAACGGCGAGCCCGGCCGCCTGTCCCCGGCTGCGCTGGCTGCCATCGAGGCCGCGCAGGTCCGCGGCGCGGTGCTCGTCGCGGCCATCTCCCTGTGGGAGGTGGCCATGCTGGAGAGCAGGGGACGGCTTCGGCTCAATGTGGACTGCTTGGCGTGGGTCCGGGAAGCGCTCGCGGCGCCCGGCACCCGCCTCGCGCCGCTGACGCCCGAGGTGGCCGTCGGCAGCGCCTACCTCCCAGGTGTCTTTCACGGTGACCCCGCAGACCGCCTGCTCGTCGCGACCGCACGGGCGCTCGACCTGACGCTGGTGACCAAAGACGAGCGCATCCTCGCGTACGGTGCCGCTGGCTACGTGGCCGTCGTTCCGGGCTGAGCCACCATCCGCCGCCCGCAGCGCGGTGGGTCACGCGACGACGCATTGCGGCGTCGCTCGCGATACGGCGCCGGGATCGGCCGCGATGGCTATAAGCCCGCTGTTGTGGTAGACTACCGCCAATTGGGTGCACGTCGCGACCCCGGCCCGGAGCGCGCGGAACCTCCGCCGCCGCCCTGCGCCGCGGGTGTCGAGGGAGCCCGAGGCACGTAGGAGGGATTCTTCGATGTCGCTCCAGGGCGAGAGCAAGCAGGGCCTGATCGGCGATTACCAGCGGCACGAGACCGACACCGGCTCCCCCGAGGTCCAGGTGGCGCTCCTCACCGAGCGCATCAACCAGCTGACCGACCACCTGCGCGTCCACAGCAAGGACCACCACAGCCGCCGCGGCCTGTATAAGATGGTCGGCCAGCGGCGAAGGCTGCTCAACTACCTGCGCGGCAAGGACATCGAGCGCTACCGGACCCTGACGGAGAGGCTCAACATCCGAGTGCGGTGAGGCACGGGGCGGGGCCACCCGCCCCTTTTTTGCGTCCGCGCGGCCTGCGCCGCGCGGTCCATACATGCGACCAGGGTAAGCGCAGGACGTTGTCCGCGCGCAGGTAGGACATAGGGAGGTCACAGGTTCAGTGCAGGACGCAAAGGTATACAGGACGGAGATCGGCGGCCGTCCGTTCTCGATAGAGACGGGCGCGGTGGCCAAGCAGGCGAACGGCGCCGTGCTGGCCCGCTACGGCGACACGGTGGTGCTGGTCACGGCGACCGGCACGCGCGCGCCGAAGGAGGGCTTCGACTTCTTCCCGCTGCGCTGCGACTACGAGGAGCGGCAGTACGCAGCGGGCCGCATCCCGGGCAGCTTCTTCCGCCGCGAGGGGCGGCCGAGCGAGCGCGCGACGCTGTCGGCGCGGCTGATCGACCGGCCCATCCGGCCGCTGTTCCCCGAAGGCTTCCGCCACGACGTGCAGGTCGTGGCCACGGTGCTGTCCTACGACGAGGACAGCGCCCCGGACATCACCGGCATCATCGGCGCCTCCGCGGCGCTCGGCCTGTCGGACATCCCCTTCGGCGGGCCCCTGGCCGCCGTGATGGTGGGCCAGGTCGACGGACAGCTCGTCATCAACCCGACGGCGGCGCAGATGGGCAAGACCAGCCTGGAGCTGGTGGTGGCCGGCACGAAGGACGCCCTGATCATGGTCGAGGCCGGCGCCGACGAGGTGCCGGAGGACCGCATGCTGGAGGCGCTGCAGCTTGGCCTGGACGAGATCCGGCGCATCTGCCTCTGGCAGGAGCAGTTCATCGCCGAGATCGGGCGCGAGAAGATGCCGTGGTCGGCGCCCGCCTACGACGACAGCCTGAAGGCGGCCGTCGACGCCGCGGCCAGCCAGCGCATGCGCGACGCCATCCTCAACCCCGACAAGAAGGCGCGCGAGGATGCGATCGACGCGGTGAAGCACGAGGTGGCGGCCTCGTTCCCCGAGGAGCAGCGGTCGGCCGCGGCCGGGCTGCTTGAGGAGGTCGAGTACCGCGAGACGCGCTCGCTGATCCTGGACCGTGGCGTGCGTCCGGACGGACGCCGCCCGGACGAGATCCGGCCCATCTGGTGCGACGTGGGCTTTCTGCCGCGCACGCACGGCTCGGGCCTCTTCACGCGCGGCCAGACGCAGGTCTGCACGGTGGCGGCCCTCGGCTCGCTCAGCGATCGCCAGCTGCTGGACGCCATCGGCGAGCGCGAGGACTTCAAGCGCTACATGCACCACTACAACTTCCCGCCCTACAGCACGGGCGAGGTCAAGCCCATGCGCAGCCCCGGCCGGCGCGAGATCGGCCACGGCGCCCTCGCGGAGCGGGCCCTGGTCCGGATGATCCCGCCGGACACGGAGTTCCCGTACACCATCCGCGTGGTCTCCGAGGTCCTGGAGAGCAACGGCTCCACCTCGATGGGCTCGGTCTGCGGCAGCACGCTGGCGCTGATGGACGCGGGCGTGCCGATCCGGCGCCCGGTCGCCGGCATCGCGATGGGCCTGGTCAAGGAGGGCGACAGGGTCCAGATCCTCTCCGACATCCAGGGCATGGAGGACCACCTCGGCGACATGGACTTCAAGGTGGCCGGCACCGAGGTCGGCATCACGGCCCTGCAGATGGACCTGAAGATCGGCGGCGTCTCCCAGGACGTGCTGCGCCGGGCGCTGGCCCAGGCCCGCGACGGCCGCATGCACATCCTCGGTAAGATGCTGGCCGTGCTGTCGGGCCCGCGGCGCGAGATGTCGCCGTACGCCCCCCGCATCACGGTGCTGACCATCGACGTCGACCGCATTCGCGACGTGATCGGGCCCGGCGGCAAGACGATCAACAAGATCATCGCCGAGACGGGCGCCGACATCGACGTGGAGGACGACGGCAAGGTCTACATCGCGGCCCCGTCCGGCGAGTCCGGCAAGAAGGCCATCGACTGGGTGACGCGGCTGACCAAGGACCCCGAGCCGGGCGAGGTCTATGTCGGCAAGGTCGTGCGCCTGCTGAACTTCGGCGCCTTCGTCGAGATCCTGCCCGGCAAGGACGGGCTGGTGCACATCAGCGAGCTGGACACCGAGCGGGTGCCAACCGTCGAGGACGTGGTGTCCATCGGCGACCAGGTCATCGTCAAGGTCAAGAACATCGACGAGCTGGGCCGCGTGAACCTGTCGCGGCGCGAGGCCCTGCGGACCATCCCCGACGCGCTCGCCCAGGAGAACAGAAAGCCCCGGCCCGAGCGGCCGGCTGGCGAAGGGCCGGCGGACGGGGCGCGCGCGAACGGCGACGGCGGCCGGGGCCGCTTCGGCGGTGACGGCGGCCGCGACCGGGGACGCGACGGGGCGCGCTTTGGCGGCGGCGGCCGGCCCGGCGGCGGCCGGCCGGGCGGCGACGGCGGTCCCGAGGGGCGCCACGAGCACGAGCGCCGGGAGGGCAACATACCGCGCGGCGAGTGATGCGGCGGCCGCACGTGGCAGCGTCTCTTG
>JAJYVM010000284.1 GCA_021792015.1 Bacillota bacterium
GATGTCCAGGGCGACCCAGTCCGGCTGCGGGTCCAGCCAGGGCACCACCAGGTCGAGGTCGGTGCCCTGCGCGTGCGTGGAGCTCGTCACATACTTCTCGGCGTTGGCGCCGAACTGGGCGCGCACCGCGCCCTTGGCGTCGGCCTCGGCCATCGTCGATCGCCCCTTCTCTCCTCGATCAACCGGTCAGCCCGTGAAGCCGCCGCGCAGCAGCGACAGCGTCCAGGCGGCGACCACGGCGGCGCCGAGCCAGCGCACGGTGCGGGGCCAGCCGGGCCGCCGCAGCCAGCGCCAGCCGCCCAGCAGCCAGTACATGAAGAAGAAGAGGGCGAACGGCAGCAGCACCTGCAGCAGCGCCGGGCACCTCCGGTCCCCGTCCAATATAGCAGGAGGTGCGGCCTGACCGCCCCGCGAGGTCTGCTCCCTGGTCGCCGGCTAGCCTATACTTCCGACATGGACGCGCTGCTGCTGGCGGCGGTCGGGCGCGAGCTGGGCGAGCGCACCCAGGGCGCGCGCATCGAGCGCATCACCCAGCCGGCCGAGACGGACATCGTGCTGCAGCTGCGGGGGCCGGCCGGCAAGGCGCGGCTGCTCTGCTCCGCCGACACCCGTTTCGCGCGCATCCACCTCACGGAGGCCCGCGGGGAGAGCCCCGCCACGCCGCCGCCCTTCTGCCAGGCCCTCCGCCGCCACATCGAGGGCGGCCGGATCGAGGGCGTGGCGCAGGTTGCCCCGCTGGAGCGGATCCTCGTGCTGCGGATCGCGGCCCGGGACGAGCTGGGATCGCCCACCGAGCGGCGCCTGGTGGTCGAGCTCATCCCGCCCCAGCCCAACCTCCTGCTGCTGGACAGCAGCGGCCGCATCCTCGACTGCCTGCGGCGCATCCCCCGCCGCGACGCGCAGCCCGGCCGGACCTACCAGCCGCCGGCGCCGCAGCCGGGACGCATCGACCCCGCCGCCCCGGATGCGGCGGACCGCCTGCGGCAGGCGTGGGCGCGCCTGCCCGGGGGCGTGGCCGAGCGGCTGGCGGCCAGCGTGGCCGGGCTCGGGCCGCGAACGGCGGCACGGGTCGTGGCGGTGGCGCAGCCGAACGCCGGAGGGGATCTGGACCTCGGTCTTGCGGCCCTGGCCGAGCTGGCGGGGCGCCTGGACCGCGGCGACCTGGCGGCGTACGTCGGCGAGGGCTCGCCCAGCGCCATCTGCGAGGCGGCGCAGGCGGCCGGCGCGGCGGAGGCCCGCCGGGAGCAGGCCCGCCACCGGGTGCTGCAGGCGCTCCGCGCCCACCGCGGGCGGCTTGCCCGCAAGGAGGAGCGCCAGATGTTCGAGCTCGCGGACGCCGAGCAGGGCGACCGCTACCGGGGCTGGGGCGAGCTGCTGCTGACCCGCATGCCGGCCATCCCGCCCGGGGCGGCGGCCGTGGCCGTGGCCGCCGTGGAGGACCCCGACCGCCTGGTGGAGGTGCCGGTGCCGCCCGAGGCCCGGAGCGCGGCGGCGGCCGCGCAGGCGCACTTCCGCCGCTACGCCAAGGCCAAGCGGGCGCGGGCCCAGGTGCAGGCGCAGCTGGATGCCACCCGGGCCGAGGCGGCGCAGCTCGACGATCTGATCGTCGCGGCCGAGACGGCGGACGACCGCGGGCGGCTGGAGGACCTGGCCGCCGAGCTGGAGGCCTCCGGCTACCTGCGGCCGCGGCCCCGCACGCCGTCGCAGAAGCGCCGGCCCGCCACCGCCAAGCCCGCCGGACCGCGGCCCCTGACCTTTGCCACCGACGACGGGCTGACGGTCCTTGTGGGCGGCAGCGCCCTGGGCAACGACGAGCTGACCATGCGTCTCGCGCAGCCCGGCGACATCTGGCTGCACGCCAAGCGGATGCCGGGGGCCCACGTCATCCTGCGCATGCCCCCGGGCGCCGGCGAGCCGCCGGAGGGCGCCCTGCGGCAGGCGGCCGACCTGGCGGCCCGGTACAGCGCCGGCCGGGGCGATCTGCGCGTGCCCGTCGACTACACCCGCCGCCGCCACGTCTGGAAGCCGCGCGGGGCCCGTCCCGGCTTCGTGCTCTACGAGGGCGAGCGGACGCTGCTGGGCGAGCCGGACCGGGGGCGCGCCATGGCGCCGGCGGAGGCCTGACAGGAGATCCGACGCCTCGCGTCGCATCTTTGCAGTCGTGTCGACACGACAGACCGCCCGCGCAGCCATTCTGGTCGCCGCGACCTGCGTCGCGGCGCAAATCTCGGTTCCGCTGCCCCTTGGCGTACCCTTCACCCTGCAACCGCTGGCCGTCATCCTGACCGCCCTGCTGCTGCCGCCTGGCGCGGCGTCCGCCGCCATGGGCGCCTACGTCCTGCTGGGGGCGGCGGGGCTGCCCGTCTTCGCCGGGTTCGCGAGCGGCGTGCACGTCATCCTGGGCCCCTCGGGCGGCTTCCTGCTGGCCTACCCGCTGGCGGCCGCCGCGATCTCGGCGCTGGCGGGCCCCCGTGCCGGCTTCGCGCGCGGGCTGCTCGCCGCGGCCGCCGGGCTCGTCGTCATCTACGGGCTGGGCGCCGCCGTCATGGCGGCCTACCTGCACTGGGGCCTCGTCCGGGCCGCCACCTACCTCGCCGTGACCTTCCTCGCCCTGGATGCCGCCAAGGCGGTGCTGGCCGCCCAGCTGGCCCCGCGCGTGCGGCGGGGGATGGGGGCGTAGCCGCCGGACGCGGCGGTGGGAGGCTGAGGGCATGGACACGGGCTTTGAGCGGCTGACCCACCCCGAGCTCTGGCGTGTGCGCGCGGAGGCCCTGGCGGCCGGTGATCGCGCCCTGGCCGGCGCGGCGGCCGCGGAGATGGCGGCGCGGGAGCGGCGGCACTTCTCCGGCGAGATGTTGGACATCTACGACGACTCGATGGCGCCCTGCGGGGTCCGGGAGCGCGGGCTCGTCCACCTCGAGGGGCACTGGCACCGGAGCTTTCACTGCTGGCTGGTGGCGCCGGCCCGGGGCGCCCTGCTGCTGCAGCGGCGGTCCACGGCCAAGGAGGCCAACCCCGGGTGCCTGGACACGACGGTCGCCGGCCACTACCGGACCGGGGAGGGGCCGCGGGAGGGCTGCCGGGAGGCGGAGGAGGAGATCGGCCTCCCCGTCCACCCCGAGCTGCTGGTGCCGCTCGGACGCGCCCTGAATACCGCGCGGCACGGATACCTGATCGACCGGGAGCTGGCGGATCTGTTCCTCTACCGCACGGACGCGGCGCTCACCGACCTGCGCCCGGACCCCGCCGAGGTGGCCGAGGTGCTGGAGGTGCCCATCGCGGGCGCGCTCGGGCTCTTTGCGGGGCGGGCGGGCGAGGTGGCGGCGTCCGCCTGGGTACCGGGGGCGCGGGTGCGGCGGGTGGCCATCCGCACCTCCGAGTTCACATCCCATCACGACCGGCTGCTGGCGCGGGTCGCGCTGCAGGCGGAGCGGCTGGCGCAGGGGCTGGAGCCGCTGCCGGTGTAGGCCGGCCCTACGCCGGGCCGGAGGGCAAAAGCCCGAGCGGGGCGCGCGCGGCGGCGTTGGCCTCGGCCTGGGTGATGTAGTGCACGGACACCATGGCCTGCAGGACCACGGCCTGGCGGGCGGCGGCCGCCTGCGGGTGGACCAGCGGGTCGAGCAGGCTCGGGGCCTGCAGCAGGCCGGCCAATAGCGACTCCTGGGCCAGCGTCAGGTCGGCGGGCGGCAGGCCGAAGTATGCTTCGCTCGCCGCGTAGATGCCCCAGGCCTGGTGCCCGAAGTAGGCCTGGTTGAGGAAGAGGTCGAGGATCTCGGCCTTGGGCAGGCGCCGGGTCAGCAGCAGCGCGTAGGCGATCTCCGTCAGCTTGCGGCTCATGGTCTTCTGCTGGCCGAGCAGCTGGTCGCGCACCAGCTCCTGGGTGATCGTGCTGCCGCCCTGGGCGAGGCTGTGGGTCAGCAGGTCGACGACAGCGGCGCGGGCCAGGCCCTCGATGCTGATGCCCATGTTGGTGTAGAAGGTCTGGTCCTCCACGGCGATGACGGCATGCTGCACGCCGACGGGGATGGCCGGGAGGGGCAGGAAGGGGTCGCCGCGGGCGGCGGCCTCCGCCCGGATGTGGGCCGGCATGGCGGCCAGGCGGGTTTCGGCCGTCTGGACGAACGAGGCGGACCACCAGGCGAGCACCAGCGCCGCGGCCGCGACGGCGAGCCACACCCATCGGCGAATCGCGGACCACGGCCTCCTTCCGCGACATGGTAGCACTCGCGCGGGCGCGATGCCGCTGCTTGGGCCACGCGCGCCTTCTGCTTCAGGTGCCCGGGCCGCCGGTGGCGCCGGTGCCGCCGCTGCCGGCGCTGGCGGGCGGGGCTGGGGATGCTTCCAGCGCCAGGGCGGCGGACCGGGTCGCGGCCTCGCCGCCCCGGCGCTGGAAGCTCGCCACGAAGAGGGCCGAGGCGCCCGACACGAGGGCGGCGGCCCAGAACGTCGCCGGGACGCTGACGGTGGCCGCGACGGCCCCCAGCAGCAGCGGGCCGGCCAGGCCGGCGAAGCGGTTGGCGCCGAGGCGGATGGCCAGCGCCGTGCTGCGCTCGCCCCGCGGCACGCGGTCGGACACCGTGGCCATGCCGAGCGGCTGGTTGTAGCCGAGGGCCGCGCCGCAGAGCAGGGCGCCGGTCACCAGGACCGGCATCGCCGGCAGCACCGGCACGATCGCCGTTCCCACCGTCTCCGCCGCCATGGCCGCCAGCACCAGCCACCAGCGGTCGACGGCGCGGGTCACGGCGCCGATGCTCGGACGCACGATCAGGGAGGCCAGCCCGCGCAGGGAGATCAAGAGGCCGATCGTGGCCACCGAGAGGCCGATCTGCTGCAGGAACACGGGCAGAAACGACGTGCTCATGGAGTCCGTGAAGAGCAGGGCGGCCGTGGAGCCGAGCGAGAGGCGGATGACGCCGTCCCGCGTCACGTCGCGGGCGGCCCGCACGACGCTGCCGCCGGCGGCGTGGCGGGAGCCCGCCCCGAGGGGGCGGTCCATGGCGAAGGCGAAGACGGCGCCGACGGCGACGAAGGCCGTGGCCGCCCAGAACCCGGCGGGCAGGCCGGCGCGGTCCGCCAGCAGGCCGGCCGAGAAGGGCGCCAGGAGGCTCCCCACGGAGTTGGCGATGCCGAAGACGGCGAAGGTCTCGTTGCGGGTGCGCGGACCGGGCAGGTTGGCCACGAACGTCTGCAGGCCGAGGGTCGCGCCGTACTGGCCAAGGCCCTTCAGCGCCTGGCCGGCGGCCAGGGCGAAGAGGTGCTGGTCGAAGGCCATCAGGGCGGTGCCGAGCAGGGCCATGAGGATGCTGGGCAGGACCACCAGCCGCGGGCCGAGGCGCTCGGCCCAGGGTCCGGCCGGCAGGGCAAGCACCAGGGGCAGCAGGCCGGCGGCGCCCACGGCCAGGCCCACGCCCATGGCGCCCG
>JAJYVM010000285.1 GCA_021792015.1 Bacillota bacterium
TGGCCGCGTAGCGTTCGGTTGCGTAGCCACCTGGCAGAAGATAGCAGTCCTGGCCCCCGCCCGCTGGGTTCGCCACAATCGCGTTCTTCAGCGTGAGTCCGTTCCCGTAGATGTTGGCGCCCTGGCTGGCGCTGTTGCCGCTGATGGTCGAATTGACCACCACCGGGAAGTCGAAGCCGCCGTTGAGAATGGCGCCTCCGCCACGACCGCCGCTGCCGGCGGCGCTGTTGCCGGTGAAGGTCGAATTTGCGACGGTCATTGACGGGGAGACGTTGAAGATCGCACCGCCGCCGTTGCTGGCCCGGTTGCCGGTGAAGGTATCGCCGGCGACCAACAGCGTGCCGGAGCTGGCAATGGCGGCGCCGTTGACCGCGAGGTTGCCCCTGAAGGTCGAGGTGGTCACCGTCAGGTTGGCGGTATCGTCGTTGCTCACGGCGCCGCCCTCGCCACCGGAATTCGCGGCGGTGTTCCCGCTGAAGGTCGACCCGGAAACGACCATCGTGCCGTCGTTCAGGATCGCCCCGCCGCTTGACGCGCTGACGCTGCTCCCACTGACGCTGTTGCCGCTGAAGGTGGATCCCGCGATCGTCAGGCTGCCGCCGTTGTAAATCGCACCGCCGAGGCCAGCCGCAGTCGCGCTGTTGTCGCTAAAGCTGGAGTCGCGAACCACAAGGGTGCCCAAGCTGTAGATCGCGCCGCCCGCCCCGCTGAAGGGAGAGGTGTTGGAGGACGAAAGGTTCCCGACGAACGCGGAGTCCTCGACCGTGAGGGTACCGTCACTGTATATGGCACCCCCGAGGTCGGTCACGCTGGCGTCTTCCAGCGTCAGGCCGCTGATCGTCAGCGATCCATGCACGATGAAGATCTGGGTCGTGTGGCCTCCGTCGAGGCTGACCGTCCCGCCGCCGACCAGCACGAGGCTGCTCGAAGAGGGAACGGTCATGGCCGCTGTGACCGCCATCGTGCCGCTGCAGCTGAAGGTCCAGGACCCGCCCTGTCCGACCGCATACGCCAGCGTCCCTGGGGCGGGACTGGTGACGCTGTAGCCGGAGCCTCCGTACTCGCTGCCGCAATCTGTGATTTGATGCGCTTGCGCGTGCGCGACGGGCGCGGGAAGGATGCCGGTCTGCGCGCAGACCAGAACGAGCAGGCAGACTGCGGCCAATGGACCCGGACACCGTCTGCGGGCATCTCTGTGCACATCCACCGCCTCCGTGGCTCGCGGGGATATTGGGAACATATGGGATTCCCCGCCCTGGCCTGCCCCCCCACCCGTGGAGGCTTGCTCTTCGAGCGGTCGCATCGCCGCCTGGCGGGACGATGGCGCTGCGGCGCGGGTGGCCCCCCGCCCATCGGCACCAGAACGCCAGCGTTCGACGCCAAGGGGCCACCCCTCCTGCCCCCCAGCCCCGTTTCGTCAGGCGATGTCAGGCTGATGCAACCGGTGATCCGGGCTTCCCCAGGCCACGACAGCCGGCCCGCTCGTGCTCCCGGCCAGGACGGCGGGGCACGGCAACGCCGATGTCAGGCCCCGCCATCCGTCTGGGCACGGGGCTCGGGCACTGCGGCGGGGCCGGCGCCCAGGAGGCGCGGGGAGTCTGTGGTGATGTCGAAGCGGGTCGTCCACCGCGGGAAGGACCGGACGGCGTCCGGGTGGGCCGGGCGTCGCCGTGCTGGCGGCCCAGCGCGTGGCCACCCCCGACGCGAGGGCACGACCAGCCCACCGCGGACCCTCCCTCAAGCCCAGGCGCCCGGCGCCCCCCCGCCCTGCGCGGGCCGCCTCCGCACCATGACGGCCTGTCGCCCCTCCTGCACGGCCTGCCCGTCCTGATTGACGTACCTGCACGCGAAGGTCACGATGCCCCGGTCGGGCTGGCTGCGGCTTTCCCGCACCTCGGCCACGTGGAACTCCACGTGCAGGGTGTCGCCGAAGAAGACCGGGGCGGTGAACCGCCAGCCCTCGATGCCGAGCAGGGCGAGGGCCGTCCCCTCCAGGATCCCGAGGCGCAGCATCAGGGCGTGGCCGACGCCGAGGCAGAGCATGCCGTGCGCCACCCGCCGCCCGAACGGCCCCCGCTCGCGCGCCCACGTCTCGCTGGTGTGGATCTCGTTGTAGTCGCCGCTCATCGCGGCGAACATCACCACGTCGGTCTCGGTGATGGTGCGGCTCGGCGAAGAGAAGGCCTGCCCCGCCGCGAAGTCCTCGAGATAGCGGCCCAATGCCCCGCGCCCCCCGCAGGATGGCCTTCGCGGCACGCGAATAGGTCCCTGCTGGGAGGAGCAGCCGCATGCGCTTCAAGGACAAGGTGGCGCTGATCACGGGGAGCTCGCGCGGGATCGGCCGCGAGCTGGCCCTGACCCTGGCGCGGGAGGGCGCCTCCGTGGTGGTCCACTACCGCAACAACCAGGCCGCCGCCGAGGAGACGCTGGCGGCCATCCACGCCGCGGGGTCCGAGGCATGGGCCTTTGCCGCCGACCTGGAGGATCCCGCCGCCATCCGGGAGCTGTTCGCGGCCGTGGCGGACCGCCACGGCCGCCTCGACCTGTTCGTCAGCAACGCCGCGGCCACCGCGTTTCGCTCCGCCCTCACCCTCGGGCCGCATCACCTCGAGCGCACCTTCAACCTCAACGTGCGCGCCTTCGTGCTGGGCGTGCAGCACGCCGCCGCCCTGATGCCGGCCGGCGGCCGGGTCCTGGTGATGTCCAGCTACGGCAGCATCCGCGCCTTCCCGACTTACGCCAACCTCGGCACCGCCAAGGCCGCCCTGGAAGCGTGGGTGCGCTTCTTCGCGGAGGAGCTCGGGCCGCGCGACATCAACGTGAACGCCCTCAACGCCGGCATCGTGGCCACCGACTCCTCGGCCTACTTCTACAACCAGCCCGCGATGCCGCCGATGGACGACGTGACCGCCCGCATCCCGAAGCGCCGCGCCGCCACGGCGGCGGAGGTGGCCCGCGCGGCTGCCTTCCTGCTTTCCGAGGACGCCTCGTACATCACGGGCTCCGTACTGATGGTGGACGGGGGCCTGAGTGTGGTGGCGCCGCCCTTCCGCGTGGAGCTGCGGGAGCCGTCAGGCTCCTGAAGCGCGCCGACCTGCACCCGGATGGCGCGGTGTGGCGACCGGATGGAGGACCCGTGCCACTTCCGCTGAAGCGCGACTTCGCGGATGCGGCCGCCGCTACTTCCGCCGCGGCGGGCGGAGCATCATCACGGCGATCCCGCTGAGGAAGATGCCGACCACCTCGGGGGTCGGGCCGGACATGCCCAGGGCCCTGTCGATGGCGTTGCTGCCAAGGATCAGGGCGATGGAGACCGCCATGAGCAGGAACGCCGGGATGGGCGGCCGGTCGCCACCCTGGCGCCGGGGCGCCTGCCCTGGTTCGGGCTGCTTGCGGCGGCGGACGGCCACCGGTTGATCGGCGGCCCGCCGCCCGGCCTCGAGGCCCGCCCGGAACCCGCTCTTTTCCTCGTTGCCTGCCATCGGAGCGAGCATACCATTGCCGCGCTATCCGCGTGGAGGAACCCGCGCGGATCCCCACCGTTTGTCACTCGGAGGGTCCCCCGTTATGATAGGGCACGTGGACGGGCAGACGGCCGAGCGGGCACCCGCACCCGGGCAGGGGCAGCAGCCCACGCTCCGCCGGGCGGTGGGGATTTGGGGCTCCTACGCCTGGGGCTACGCGGACGTCGGCGCCGATGTGTATGTCGCCGTCGGGCTCGTGGCCCTCTACGCCGAAGGCACCCTGCCGCTTGCCTTCATGGCGGCCGGAATCGTCTACGTCATCGTCGGCTTCGCGTACACCGAACTGGCGGCAGCCTACCCCGTGGCCGGCGGCAGCCAGTACTACACGCTGCGCGGGCTGGGGGACATCTGGGGGTTTCTGTCCGGCTGGGCCCTGATGCTGGACTTCACCATCGACGTGTCGCTCTTCGCCGTCGGCACGGCCGGCTACCTCAACTTCTTCCTCGCGCACCTGCTGCCCTGGATCACCCACCCCCTGCCCGTGGGCGGCGAGGCCCTGATCCTCATCGGCATCCTCATCTACCTCAACATCCGCGGCATCCGCGAGTCGTCCTGGCTGAACGAGGTCTTCTCCGCCATCCACATGGGCCTGGAGACGATCCTGCTCATGGTCGGCTTCGCGCTGGCTTTCGACCCGGCGATGCTGCACACTCAATTCACGGCCGCCCAAAACCTGCCGACGCTCCACAACTTCCTCTACGGGATCTCCGTCGCGATCGTCAGCTACATCGGCCTGGAGTCCATCTCGCAGGTGGCGCAGGAGACGGTGCGGCCGGCGACGGTCATCCCCCGCACCTCGATCACCCTGATCCTGACGGTGCTGGTCTTCGCCCTCGGCTTCAGCGTGCTGGGCATCGGCACCATCGGCTGGCACCAGCTCGCCCTCCACCAGAGCGACGCCATCGCCGCCGTGGCCGCCCGGCTGCCGCTGATCGGACCGATCGCCGCCCCGTTCACGGCCGCCCTGGCGGCCATGCTGATCTATGCCTCCACCAACACGGGGATCATGGGCGCCTCGCGCATCGCGTGGTCCATGAGCCATTTCGACCTGCTGCCGGCCTGGTTCCGCGAGATCCACCCGCGCTTCCGGACGCCGATGCGCACGATCCTGGTCTTCTCCGGCGTCTCGGTCGCGCAGGTGGTGCTGGCCTCGTTCACGGCCAACGCCATGGACACCCTGGCCAACCTGTACGCCTTCGGGGCCCTGTCGGGGTACATCCTGGTGCTGATCAGCCTGATCCGGCTGCGTGTCACCGACCCCTACACCCCGCGGCGGTGGAAGACGCCGTTCAACCTGCGCGTGCGGCCGGCGCACAAGCACGCGATCGAGCTGCCGCTGCTCGTCATGTTCGGGATCCTCGGCAACTTCGCCATCCTGGCCATCGTGGTCGTGACCCACCCCCTCGGGCGGATCTTCGGCCCACTGTGGATCCTCTGCGGTCTGGGCATCTACCTGTGGCACCGCCGGCGCAGCAAGATGCCCATGTGGCGGAGCCTGCCGCGCGAGTGGGAGCAGGAGCAGATCGCCGTGCTGACGGCCGCCGAGGAGTGGGAGTCGCTGCGGGACTATCGCGCCGCCCTGGCCCGGCGCGACGCGGAGAAGGCGCACCATGTGGAAGACGTTTCGTAGCGCGTACAACGACATGGTGATCCCGGCGGGCTTCGCCCTGTTCGGGGGCATCGGCCTTGTGCGGGTGGTTCAGGACGGCGCCTCGCTGGTGCCCGGCCTGCTGCTGGGCGCCATGTTCGCCCTGGGCTGCGTGCGCCTCTGGTGGCGCTGGCTGGGACCCGGGAGGCGGGCCCGTGGCTAGCTACCACCTCACGGTCCTCGGGGTGTTCCTGGCCGTGACCGTG
>JAJYVM010000286.1 GCA_021792015.1 Bacillota bacterium
GGTGCTCAGCTTTCTGCTGATCCACATCGTGCCCGGCGGCCCGGCCACGGCCATGCTGGGCAACAAGGCGACGCCGGCCCTCATCGCGGAGATCAATCGCAACCTCGGCCTCGACAAGCCGCTCTACGTCCAGTACGTCATTTGGCTCGGCAAGCTGGTGCACGGCAATTTCGGCTACGCCTACACGTACGACGAGCCCGTGCTCCAGCTGATCGGGCAGAACCTGCCGCGCACCCTGCTGTTCGTGGGCGTCTCCATCGTCCTCTCGCACGCCATCTCCATCGCCATGGGCATCTACCAGGCCACACACCGCAACACGTGGATCGACCACGTGCTGACGGGCATCACGTACTTCCTATACTCCATGCCCTCGTTCTGGCTCGGGATCATCCTCCTGTCGATCTTCGCCTTCAAGCTGCCCTGGCTGCCCTCCGGCGGCATCAGCAACCCCGGCAGTCTGCAGCCGAGCTTCGGGGACATCGCCAAGCACATCGTGCTGCCGGTGGCCACGCTGACGCTGGTGACGGTGGCCGGGTGGGGCCGCTTCGTGCGCACGTCGGTCAGCGAGGCCCTGGTGCAGGACTATGTCCGCACGGCGCAGGCCAAGGGCGTCTCCCGGCAGGGTGTGCTGGTGCGACACACCCTGAAGAACGCGCTGCTGCCGCTGATCACGCTGTTCGGCCTGCAGCTGCCGTTCCTGTTCGGCGGCGCCATCATCATCGAGCAGGTCTTCAACTACCCCGGGATGGGCCTGCTCTTCTGGGACGCCGCCAGCAGCCGCGACTACGCCATCCTGCAGGCCATCGTCTTCTTCGTGGGCGTGCTGACGGTGGTCGGCAACCTGCTGGCCGACATCCTGTACGGCTGGGCCGACCCCCGCATCCGCTACGACTAGCGCCCCGCGGCCACGCAGCACCGCCGCCAACCTCGCGCGCATCCCCGCGTCGCCACCACGGCCACGTGGTCGAAGTCACGATCGCGCTGCAATCGGGGCGCGCGGAAGCCGATACAGCACGTGACGCGGACCCGTGCGCTCCGGCATGATGCCGGGGCCGGCTCCGACTCTAGGAGGGAGCGCGCTGTCTTTGTCTGGTGCCATGGCCCGGCGCCCGATGCTCGTGGCGGCCTCGGCGGTCGTCGCCGCCGTGCCGCTCGTCGTGTGGATCATCGCGCAGCTTGCGAGTAATCCGGTCGTCCTGGGACCCTGGTACGCCTACCTCTGGCTCTGGGCGCCCGTCGGGCTGGCATGGGCCTGGGCCGCCACCGGCCTGCCCGGGATGGCGTGGGTCGAGCTGGTCGCGTTCTTCGGCGTCTGCGCCATCGGTCTGGTGGTCACCCGCCTTGGCTCGGACGTCGAGGCGGCGGTCGGCCTCGGCGGCCTCTACGTGCTGCCGGTCG
Source organism: Bacillota bacterium (assembly GCA_021792015.1). Lineage (GTDB taxonomy): Bacteria > Bacillota > Sulfobacillia > RBS10-35 > JAJYVM01 > JAJYVM01. The sequence continues at coordinate 1,399 of JAJYVM010000286.1, forward strand.
TCGGCGTCTTCTACAGGCGGTGGCAGGTTGTGGCCGTGGGCTCGGTCCTCGGCCTCGGCTATACGCTCGCGTGGATCTTCCTCTACGCGGCCCGGCAACCGGGGCCGCTGGCCACCGACGCGACGGGTGTGGCGTTCGTCTACACGATACTGTTCGCGGAGTTCGGGATCATGGACGGGCTGATCGCCTACGAGCTGGCGCAGCGCGAGCGCGCGCAGCGCACCCAGACCCTGCGCGCGGAGGAGAGCGAGCACCGCTACCGGTTGCTGGCCGACCACGCCACGGACCTGATCGCCCTGCACGATGCCGACGGCACCCTGCTCTACGTCAGCCCGTCCTGGGAGAACCGGCTCGGCTATGCCCCGGCTGACCTGGTCGGCCACAGCCCGTATGCCCTCTGCCACCCGGACGACGTGCGCCACCTCGACACCTGCCTGACGGCGGCAAGGAACAGCCACAGCGCGCACGTGGTCGTGCGCCTGATGACCCGAGCGGGGCAGGCGCGGTGGTTCGACGTGGACGTGCAGGCACTCACCGATCCCCGCGACGGCGCCGCGCGCCTGCAGTCCGCCTCCCGCGACATCACCGAGCGCAAGGCCTTCGAGGAGCAGCTCCAGCACCAGGCCTTCCACGACGCCCTGACGGCCCTGCCCAACCGCGCGCTGTTTCTGGAGCGCGTGCGCCACGCCATGGGCCGCGGGCGGCGCCGCGCGCCGGTGGCGGTGCTGTTCGTGGACGTCGACAACTTCAAGCGGGTGAACGACAGCCTGGGGCACGCGGCCGGCGATCGCCTGCTGGTGGCCTTCGCCGCGCGCCTGGGCTCGTTGCTGCGCCACGAGGACACGCTCGCTCGCCTGGGCGGGGACGAGTTCGGCATCCTGCTCGAGCACGCGCACACCGCCGAGGACGGGGTGCAGCTGGCCGGCCGCATCGAACAGGCGCTGCAGGAGCCGTTCGGCGGCGAGGACGGCGAGATCTACGCCACGGCCAGCATCGGCATCGTCGTCGCCTCGGATCACAGCTCGGCGGACGAGCTGCTGCGGGACGCGGACGCGGCCGTGTACGCGGCCAAGAGCCGCGGAAGGGCCCAGCACCGGGTCTTCGAGCGTGCCATGAACGCGGATGCGACCGCCCGGCTGCAGCTGGAGTCCGACCTCCGCCACGCCGTCGAGCGGGGCGAGCTCGAACTGCACTTTCAGCCCATCGTGGACCTCGGCGCCGGGACGCTGGCCGGGTTCGAGGCCCTGCTGCGCTGGCGCCACCCTGACCGCGGCCTGCTATCGCCGGGCGCGTTCGTGCCCCTGGCCGAGGAGACCGGCCTCATCGTGCCCATCGGCCAGTGGGTGCTGCGGACGGCGTGCCGGCAGGCGCAGGCCTGGCACGCCGAGTATGCCGGCGACGCGCCCCTGATGATGAGCGTGAACATCTCTGCCCTTCAGTTGCAGCTACCGGACTTCACGGACCACGTGCGCGACGCCCTGGCCGAGACCGGCGTCGACCCGCGGGCGCTGCAACTGGAGATCACGGAGAGCGCCCTGCTGGCCGACGAGGCGGCGACGATCCGCGTCATGCACTGGCTGCGCGAGCAGGGGATCCGCCTGGCGCTGGACGACTTCGGGATCGGCTACTCCAGCATGGCCTACCTGAAGACTTTTCCGGTCGATACGCTGAAGATCGATCGCTCGTTCGTCTCACGGCTGGGGGCCGACCCCGAGGACACGGCGATCGTGCGCTCCCTGATCGCGCTCGGCAAGGCGCTGCGGCTCACGGTCAGCAGCGAGGGTGTGGAGACCCGCGAGCAGCTGGAGCACCTGCGCAGCCACGCCTGCGAACACGGCCAGGGCTACTTCTTCGCGCGCCCGCTGACGCGGGAGGCGGCAGAGACCTTCATCCGCAACGCCTCGGCCGGTCCCCTGTGGCAGGACAGCGACCCGGCCGGACGGACCAGCCCGGAGGCGTAGCGAGTCCGCCGCGCCGGCTGGCCGGCGCGGTGGATCACATGGGCAGCGGCGCCTCGTGGCGCACGCGGCGTGCCGCCGCCGGTCAGCTGGCAGCGCCGAACACCATGTGCACGTATACCGTGACGCAATGCTGCCCGGGGGCGACCGACGTACCCCCGCCGCCCATGCCATACGCGGCCGCGGGGTACGGGGTACCGGCCACCTCGCAGCTGATCGACTGGACCGGCCCCAACTGAAGGCCCCGCCGCGGAGGCGATGACCTCGGCGTTGGACCGCGCGTCGGCCACGGCCAGGGGTGTCGCTTCTCTATGGAGCCAGGTGCACGGGCGGTGGGAAGGGGTGCAGCGGCAGGCCCGGCGAGCCCGGCGGCAGGCTGCGATGCGGCGTTGGGCGCGGGCGATGGGCAGCGCCTTGGCTGGCGCCAGGTCCGCCCCCTTGCCGGGAATCGCGCTCAGCCCGGCGTGGCCAACCGCTCCGCCAGCCAGACGTTGACCTCGGCCAGCTCGCCCTCCACGATCTGGTGCGCCATGGGGTATTCGCGGTAGGTCAGGTCTGCGCCGGCGCCGGTCACCGCATCGCGCACGGCGCGCCCGAAGGGCAGTGGCAGCACCGGGTCGGCGGTTCCGTGGGCAACGAAGACGGGCTTGCCGCGCAGGCCCTCCACCCTGGCCGCCGGCGGCAGAAAGCCGGACAGGGCGACGGCCCCGGCCACCGCGGCCGGCTCCGCCCCCGCGAGCATCAGCGTCATGGCCGCCCCCTGGCTGAAGCCCAGCACAAACAGGCGGGCGGCGTCCACGGGGTAGGCGCCGGGGAGCTCGGCGACCAGGCGCTTCAGCCGCTCCAGGCTCTGCAGCATGGAGACCGGCTCCGGGCTGCCCGTCGCCAGCGATGCGTGCCACTGGTAGCCGCCCATGCCCGGCAGGGGCAGCGGCGCCCGCGCCGCAACGCAGAACAGCCGGGGATCCAGGACGGTCGAGAGCCCCAGCAGGTCGCGCTCGTCGGCGCCGCGGCCGTGCAGCAGCAGCAGGCAGGGATGCGGAGGCTCGCCCGCGCGGGCGGCCGCGGTGCGGTGGCTCAGGCTGAGGTCGGACAGGACAGTCACCCCCGGCGAGAAGGTAGCATATCGACGGCCGCAACTCACGCCGGATAAAGCGGGATGGCCGGCCACATGGACCTGACGCTGGTCAAATGCGGGCCTCCTGCGGCTGGCCGTCGAGGTGTCCGAGCCGCGCACCGGCGCGTGGCGGCTACCGCGGGCGGCCCTTCCGGTCCCGGAGGCCCTCGGCCGCGGCGCCACCCGGGAACAGGCTGGAACGGCCCGCCGCGAGGGCGGGCCGCCCAAATTGCCCGCATGGCTTGACCTCACCCGCCCCATGCGCCGACGATGGCGTCGCGGGGGTGCTTCGCGCATGGACATCCACGACAACCTGCGGCAGAGCCTCACGGCAAAGTTCGACCTGATGCGGCAGCGCAGCGTCGCCGTGGTGCGGCAGCTCGCGGACGCGGACATGACCTGGTCGCCGAACGCGGAGAGCACCAGCATCGCGAACCTGGCCCTGCACATCCGCGAGACGGTGCGCCACCGCGTGGAGACCGTCCTCCTCGGGGCGGAGGCCGCGCGCGACCGCGACCGGGAGTTCGACTCGGGCCTGGTGCTGAGCCAGGCGGAGGTCATCTCCGCCCTGACCGAGTCGTTCGACATCCTCGCCCGGCTCGCGAGGACGCTGCCCGACGGCGACTTTCTGCGGCAGCCGCTGCTCGACCGGCCGCCCACGTTCAGCGCGCTGAGCCGCGAGGCGACGGTCCTCGACATCCTCCTGCAGATGCTGGCGCACCTGTCCGAGCACGTGGGGCAGATCTTCTACATCGCCAAGGCCCGCCTGGGCAGCCGGTACGTCACGACGACCATTCCGAAGCGGCCGGCTCCGTCCGCCTAGCCACGGCCCGCCACCCCGCATCCGGGTCCCGCGCCAGGAAGGCTGCCGCCCCAGGTGGTCGCGGAGCGCGCGGGC